>JAJYGW010000080.1 GCA_021790615.1 Actinomycetes bacterium
GATCTGCGAGGGGCCCTTCGGCTACGCGCCCGTGACGCTGCTCGGAGCCGGGCCCGAGGGACCCGAGACCCTCGGCAAGCCCCCCGCCGGGGCGGTCTGGGCGAGGAGGCTCACCCCCGACGACGCCCTCCTCGAGTACCTGGCCGACCACGGTCTGCGGCGGGTCTCCAAGCGGCTGGTCTCGAGCGGCGTGGTCGACGTCGTGGCGACGGCGATCCCGGGAATCCGCGACGTGCTGGTCCTCGGCAAGGTGAAGCAGCTCGAGCGGGCCGGCGTCGCCGACGTGGTGGTCCTCGACGCACCCGCCACCGGCCACGCGATGACGTTCCTCACCTCGGCGAGCGGTCTCCTCGACGCCGCTCGGGGCGGCCCGGTGCGCCAACAGGCCTCCGACGTCGTGGAGCTCCTCCGCGACCCCGCGCGCTGCCGGGTCCTCCCGGTCACCCTGCCCGAGGAGATGCCGGTCAGCGAGACGATCGAGGCCACGCAGGTCCTTCGTGACCGGGTGGGGATCCATCTCGGCCCCGTCGTCGTGAACTGCTTCGAGGACGGCCCGTCCGAGCTCGAGGTCCCCGCGGCCGACGCCGCGCGCGAGACGGGGATCGCGGTCAGCGCACCGGCGCTCGACGCGCTCGACGCCGCCCGCGCCTTCCGGCTCCGGCGGCTGGGTCTCGTCGAGGAGCAGGTCGCACGGCTCGCACGCGAGCTGCCGCTCCCCCAGCTCCACCTCCCGCGCCTCTTCACGCCCGCGATCGGCCCCGCGGAGCTCGACCGCCTCGCAGCTGCGCTGGCACATGCGATCGAGGCCCTCCCCCTGCCGGACGCCGTCCGATGAGCGAGCCCGCCCGGTCCCCCGGGTCGGCGGCCGGGTCGGCGGGCGCATCGGCGCGCGGGCCAGCGCGCGGGTCAGCGTCCGCATCCCACGCCGTCGAGGACGCCCGCGCGGCCGTGCCGGGCACGCTCGGCGAGCTCGTGGAGCGACGCACCGTCATCGTCTGCTGCGGGCCCGGTGGCGTCGGGAAGACGACCGTCTCGGCGAGCTTCGCCCTCGAAGCTGCGCGACGGGGCCGCCGCTCGTGCGTGGTGACGGTGGACCCCGCGCGGCGGCTCGCCGACGCCATGGGCGTCGAGTCACTGCCGAACGAGCCCATCGAGGTCGCTGGCGACTGGCCAGGCACCCTCCACGCGGTCATGCTCGATTCCAAGACCACCTTCGACGAGCTCGTCGAGCGCTACGCGCGGACAAACGACCAGGCGAGCGCCATCAAGGCGAACCGCCTGTACCAGAACCTGACCGGGGCGCTCTCCGGCACCCAGGAGTACATGGCGATGGAGAAGCTCTACGAGCTCACCGGCTCGGGGCAATTCGACGTCGTCGTCGTCGACACGCCCCCGACGCGCAATGCGCTCGACCTGCTCGAAGCACCGAGGCGGCTCACGCAGTTCCTCGAGAACCGGCTTTTCCGCGCCCTCATGATGCCCACGCGCCTCTCGCTCAGGGCCCTGAACGTCGCCACGCAGGCGCTCTTGAAGACGATCTCGAGGGTTGCCGGTGCCGAGATCGTGCAGGACGCGGTCGCCTTCTTCCAGGCGTTCGCCGGGATGGAGGCCGGCTTCGACGAACGGGCGCGGGCGGTGCGGAGGCTCCTCGCCGACCCGGCAACCGCCTACGTCGTCGTCACCTCTCCGAGGTCCGACTCGCTGGAGGAGGCGGGGTACTTCACCTCGCGCTTGACCGAGCGAGGGGTGAGCGCCGCAGGGCTCGTGGTGAACCGGGTCCACCCGCGCTTCGGCTCGGACGGGATCGCGCTCCCGGCCGCACCCGCCGGCACCGCCCTCGCCGTGCTCGAGGACAACCTTCGTGAGCTCGACGCCGTCGCCGGCGTGGAGGCGCAGTCCTTCGCCGGGCTCGTCGCCGCAACCGGGCCTTCCCCGGTCGGGCTCGTGCCCCTGCTCGGGACCGACGTCCACGACGTGGAGGGGCTTGGCGTGGTCGCCGACGCCCTGTTCGGCGCCGCGCGGGCCGGCGGCGGTTCCGATGCTCCGCCAGCGAGCGACACCGCGCCAGTCGGGTAGTCTCCCGTCGTGGCCCGTGTCCTCGTCGCGAGCGACGCGCCGAGCGTGCGGCGCGAGATCGCCGCCGCCATCGAGGGTCCCGGCGTCGAGGTGCTGGAGGCTCCCTCCGGGCGCCACGTCGCCCAGATCGTGCGGGACGACCCACCAGACCTCGTGGTGGTCGACATGCAGATGGGCAGCATGGGAGGCATGGCCGTCTGCCTGGAGCTGCGACTCGAGGAGTCCTACCTCGACGTCCCCCACGTGCCGGTGCTCATGCTGCTCGACCGCCGCCCCGACGTGTTCCTCGCCCGCCGCTCCGAGGCCGAGGGGTGGCTCGTGAAACCGCTCGACCCGTTGCGCGTCCGGCGAGCGACGCGCCGGCTGCTCGACGGAGGCACCTATCACGACGAGTCGTACGCGCCGGTGCCCGTGCTCGTCGGCTCGGAGAAGCCGTCGCCGCCCGGCACCGGGGACGGCTGACCCGCGCCACGTGGAAGGCCGCCGCTCCAACCGGCCGCCACCAGACGACGGAGCGCCGGGCCGCCGCCGCCGGGCCCCGTGGCGCCGCGGCCACGCGGATTCCCGGGAGCGGGGGACGCGGAGCGACGCTGCCTATGAACGGTCGGTCGCCGCAGAGCAGGAGCGCGTGATCGTCGAGGCGGTCGCGGGCCTGCGCGACATGGACGTGCGCGAGGTGATGACGCCTCGCACCGACGTGGTGGCGCTCACGATCCCCGTGTCTGCCGACGACGTCGCGAGGGCCGTGCGCGAATCCGGGCACAGCGCCTACCCGGTGGTGAACGAGCGGCTCGACGACGTGGTCGGGGTGCTCTACGTGAACGACCTGTTCCGCTCGAGACGGTGGCGGGGCGGGTTGTTCGGTGCCGACATCGCCCGTCCCGAAGACGAGCTCCCCTTCGGCGAGCCCCGCCCACCACAGGGGCCCCCGTCCACTGGCACTGCGCCGACGGCTGCGGTGGCTCATCCGCCCTTAGGTCCCCGTCTTTCGGTCGCCAAGACGGCGGAAGGCCGCGAGCCCACGGGCCTCTCGCCGCTCGAGATCTCCCTGCGCATCCGCCAGCCGTACGTGGTCCCCGAGTCGCGTCCGATCCTCGCAGCCCTTGTCGAGATGCGGCGGCACCGGCGGGGCTTCGCGGTGGTCGTCGACGAGTACGGCGGCGTCTCGGGCGTGCTCACCGTGAAAGACCTCCTCGAGCCCATCGTGGGAGAGCTCCACGACGAGCTCGACATCGACGAAGGTCCCTCGGTCGTGCGCATCGACAGCATGCGCTGGCTCGTCGACGGCCAGACCAACGTCGACGAGGTGCGCGAGCGGCTGGGAATCGACGTGCCGGAAGGCGAGTACATCACCCTCGGAGGCTTCATCCTCGACGCACTGGGGCACATCCCCTTGGAAGGGGAGAGCGTGCGCGTGGACGGCTGGGAGCTGGCCGTGCAGGAGATGGACAAGCGCCGGATCGCGCGCGTCCTCGTGCGGCAGCAGGAACAGGGGGAGAGCATGCTGGCCGGCTCGGGAACCGTGCCCGATCCTCTTGCGCCGGATACGCGCACGGATCCCGGCGCGAGAGCGGGCACCTCGTCCGAACCGGAACCGGTCGCCCCGAAGGAACCGGGCGCCTCGAAGGAGCCGGGCGCCTCGAAGGAGCCGGTCGCCCCGAAGGAGCCGGGCGCCTCGAAGGAGCCGCCGCCCGACGGCACGACACCGCCGGGTGAGGAGGCGGGAACCCTGGGATAGTCTGGATCCCTGCCGGGCAACTTCCGGCGACGGGCTGTGGCGCAGTTTGGTTAGCGCGCTGCGTTCGGGACGCAGAGGTCCCCGGTTCAAATCCGGGCAGCCCGACCACGACATTCCCCCCTGAGCAGGGATGATCGTGTTCATCACTGGGCGACATTCGTCACCAGTCAGCCTCGGTTGCGACCCCGATGGAGGACCAATGGGGAACCGGGCGCCGCGCAGGGGCCGCGGAGCCGACCCAAACGAATGGTCAGACGATCCCCGCTACGTCGTCGACACTCCTTCGACAAGCCGACCGTGCCGTCGATGACGGCCGACGTGTACTCCAGGCGTTATGCTGTGTCGGTCACCCGGAGCGCCCCCGAACAGCCGGCCGATGTGGGAGGCGAGGCTAGCGCAGCACAGCCGACGCGCTCAGGAGCGTGACCCCGGGTCCTCCGTCGGTCGGGGGCAAGGTGGCGTACGTCCGATCGCCGCCGGGTCAGGCGTCGACGCGCACGACGACCGCCGGGCAGTGCGCGTGCTCCACGCAGTAGCGACTGACCGATCCCATCGCCACCTGCTGGATGCGGCCCAGCCCCCGTGACCCGAGGACCAACAGCGAAGCATGTCCGGCGTCGGCGACGAGCGACTCACCAGGGGGAGGATCGATACGCCGACCC
>JAJYGW010000406.1 GCA_021790615.1 Actinomycetes bacterium
CCAGCGGCGCCGCGACGTCGCCTGGAGGTGCCGGACGCGGGCCGGTGGAGCCGCCAGCTGGCCGATCCGCGACCGTTTCAGGGCTCTGGCCAGCGGGCCGCTCGGGAGGTCGGGTGACCGGAGCGCCGGCCGGATGACCCGTCGGTGGCTCGCCGCGACGGCCCGTCGGCACGTCGGTCCGGGAGTCGCGTGCCCGGTCGGCGACGAGTGAGACCTCCTCCAGCCTGGGAGGAGGTGGCGGGACCGGGGCCGGGGCCGGTGTTTCCGGCGCGGCGCGCCTCGCGCCACTCGCACCGCCCCCCTCGGCGAGCCGCTCGAGCCGCTCGAGCCGCTCGAGGAGGGCCGCAGGGGAGTGGTCGAGCCCCGGCTCGGTGAGCCGGGCAAGCGCCGCCTCCACCACCACGCGCGGCTCGAGAGCGTCCCGCAGCTCGACCAGCGCGCGCCCGAGCGTTTCGAGCGCGCGGACGACCGTGGCAGGTCCCATCGAACGGGCGCGTTCGGCGAGCGCCTCCGCGTCGGGGACCTCGACCAGCTCGGGGGCGAGGAGCGCCAGGAAGGCTTGCCGGAGTGACTCGACCGTGGCGGCAAGGAGCTGGGCGCCGTCGACGCCGGTCGCGGCGGCCTCGGCGACGGCCCGGAGTGCTGCGCCAGCATCCTGGCGAGCGATGGCGTCGAGCAGAACGTCACCGAGGTCCGGAGCCCCGCCGCGCTCGCCGGACGCCACCAGTTGGTCGAGCGCAGAGAGGGTGTCCCGCGCAGAGCCGCGGCCGAGCCGGACCGCCTCTCGGAGCACCTCCTCGTCCAGGCCGAGGCCGGCAGCGCGGTCGACGTCGCGGGCCAGCTCGAGCAGCGTGGCTGGGCCGAGCAGACGGAACTCCAGGTGCTGGGTCCGGGAGCGGATGGTCTGGAGGACCTTGTGCGGGTCGGTGGTGGCCAGCACGAACACGACCTGGGCAGGGGGCTCCTCCAGCGTCTTGAGGAGCGCGTTCGCCGCGGCGGTCGAGAGCATGTGGACCTCGTCCACGATGTAGACCTTCCACCGTCCCGGCGAGGCGATCCCGGCACGCGCCACGAGCTCCCGCATGGCGTCGACGCCGTTGTGGGAGGCCGCATCCAGCTCGATGACGTCCAACGAGGTGCCCGATGCGATCGCAACGCAGGACGCGCAGGCCCCACACGGCTCCCCGGCCTCGGGGTTGGCGCAGTTGAGCGCCTTGGCGAGGATCCGGGCCGCAGAGGTCTTCCCGGTGCCGCGCGGGCCGGAGAAGAGGTAGGCGTGCGAGACCCGGTCGTTCGCGACGGCACCGTGGAGGGCGGCGACGACATGCTCCTGGCCGCGGATCTCCCCGAATCGCTGCGGGCGAAACCGGCGGTACAACGACTGGTACGCCGCCTCCGTCACGCCCGGTGAGCCTATGCCGGACTCCCTCGGGCCGTCGCCCCGGGGCCTGGCGCGCCCCGGTTGTCGCGAGCGCCGCAGGTGCTCCCTCGTTCCCAGCGTCCCGGACCGCCCGGGGCTCCGGACGAGCCGCTGTCCGGAACCGCCCGCTGCCCCGGAGGACGTGCCGCCCAGAGCGTTCTCGGCGCCCGGCGCGGTGGCCAGGCGGACTGCGGCACACCCCAGGGCCCGCTGAGAGCTGCTGCCTTCCGGCCCTGACTCGGTTCACGGGTTGGCGTTGCGCAGGACCCGGCCACCGCGCGGGGCGCCGCGATCTCCTCGGTCACCCCGGAGGGCGCCGAGCGCTGGCCACGTTAGCCTGTGGGGCTGCCGCCCGGGCCAGCCAGACCCAGCCCGGGACCCTCGGAGGGGTGCGAGAGCGGCCGAATCGGCACGATTGGAAATCGTGTGTGGGGAAACTCACCGTGGGTTCGAATCCCACCCTCTCCGCCAGTTTCCGGTCCGCCGCCGAGCTCCGGTCCCTATCGATCAGGAGGTGGCGGCAGCCTCCTCGACTGGGACCTCGCTCGTGCAGTGCAGGCAGCGCGTCGCGGCAACGGGCAGATCGCTCGAGAGGCAGGCGGGGCAGGTCTTGGTGGGTGCCGGGGGGCCGAAGACCGAGCTCCCGCGCCGCTTCATGTAGGCACGGTACGGCACGACGAGCACGGCGTAGACGACGAACATGAAGATGACGAAGTAGACGATCGTCCCGATGAACGCTCCGAGGTCGATCCGCTGGCCGTTGATCGTCCATCCGAGCCCCGCCCCCGCCGCCGTGTGCCCCTCGGCGGCGTTCACGAGCGGGGTGATGATCGAGGTCGTGAAGGACTTGATGAGCGTGCTGAACGCCAGGGCGACGACGAGGCCCACGGAGATGACGATGAGGTCACCCTGGAGGAGGAAGTTCTTGAACCCGCGCACGGCCACTCCTTTCCGCGCGCCGGCCCCGGGGCACCGAGGCGCTCGTCGCCAGGAGCGGCGCGCGCCCGGAGATTAGTCCGACGGGAGGTGCCGCAGACGGGGGCCCACGGCTGGCGCGGGCGCCCCGGCCCGACGGATCGCGCAGGTCGCCGGGTTGGGATCAGCTCCTAGCGGCCGGAGACCCCTGCCGGTGCCACCCCGACGGCGACCGGCTCGTCCGCCGGAGTGACGACGGCCGGCGTCTCCTGGTGGACGTACTTACCGCCCCGGAACCAGGACGCGACCGCGGAGACGAGCGCCGCTCCGACGGCGAAGTCGAGGGCAGCGCCGAGTCCCTTCGCGAAGGCTGGGGAGATGAGGGTCGGGAAGAAGCGCCGTCCGGTGAGGTAGGCCGCCCGGCTCGCCGGGAGGTGCACCAGGACCGGCCCCAGCAGCTCCTTCACGGGGTTGTAGCCGAGGAAGGCAGCGAAGAGGCTCCCCACGGGGGGCAGTGCGGCGACCTTCGCGGCCGCCGCCGCCGGCACACCCTCGGCGACGAGACCGCTGAAGAGCGTGTGCGGAAGGCTCGACGCGAGGCCGACGATGATGAGCGTGAAGAACACGCCGATCGACAGCACGGTGGCGGAGTTGGTGAACGTCGCAGCCATGCCTGCGCCTGCGCCCCGCTCGTTCGGCGGGAGGCTGTTCATGACACCCGCCTGGTTCGGAGCTGCGAACAGCCCACCACCGAAACCGGCGATCGCGAGGTAGAGCGCGAACTCCCAGTAGTCGAAGCTGATCGGCAGGAAGCGCAGCCCGAGGTAGCCCGCGGCGGTCACGAACAGGCCGAGCGTGGCGAACGGCCGGGCGCCGAAGCGGTCGGAGAGCTTGCCTGCGAGTGGCCCCGCGAGCAGGAAGCCGATCGTGAGCGGGACCAGGTAGATACCGGCCCAGAGGGGTGTCTCGGAGAAGGCGTAGCCGTGCTCGGGGAGCCAGATCCCCTGGAGCCAGATGATGAGGATGAACTGCAGCCCCCCACGGCCCATCGCCGCGAGCAGGCTTGCGAGGTTGCCCATCGAGAAGGCCCGGATGCCGAAGAGGTTCATGCGGAACATCGGGTTCGCGACCTTGGTCTCGATCACGCAGAACGTGAGCAGGGTGAGCAGGCCCCCGATGATGGCCGCGAGCACCCCGGGGTTCGTCCACCCCATCGTGTGCCCGCCGTAGGGCTCGATGCCGTAGGTGATCCCGACCATGAGCGACACGAGGCCGATGGCAAAGGTGAGGTTCCCCCACCAGTCGATCCGCGACGGGGTCCGGATCCCGTTGTCGACGAGCTTGAGGTAGGCCCACACCGTGCCGAAGAGCCCGAACGGCACCGACACGAGGAACACGAGCCGCCACGAGACGGGCGAGAGCACACCACCGAGCACGAGGCCGATGAAGGAGCCCGCGATGGCGGCGACCATGTTGATCCCGAGGGCGAGACCCCGCTCGTTCTCGGGGAAGGCGTCCGTCAGGATGGCGGAGGAGTTCGCGAAGAGGAACGCTGCGCCGACGCCTTGGAAGATCCGCATGATGACCAGGTAGTCCGCTGCTGCAGTTCCGCTGAACCAGGTGATCGAGAGCAGGATCGAGAAGACCGTGAAGACAGCGAAACCGAGGTTGTACATCCGGACCCGCCCGTAGATGTCGCCGACCCGTCCGAGGCTCACGACGAGGACCGCCGTGACGATCAGGAACCCGAGCAGCATCCAGAGGAGGTAGGTCGTGTTCGCGGGCGCCAGGGGATTGATCTTGATGCCGCGGAAGATGGCCGGGAGTGAGATCAGCACGATCGAGCCGTTGATCGTGGCCATGAGCATGCCGAGCGTGGTGTTGGAGAGCGCGATCCACTTGTAGTGGGTGCTCCGGCGCTTCGCAGGGCTGGCGCCGCCGGGACCGGCGGCGTTCGTCAGGGTGTTGGTCACGATGTCCTCTCGGGATCCGCTCCGACGGGGTCGTCGACGGCACGCGGGAGACCTGCCGTTGACGTCAGGAACAACATACCGCCCGTCTCGCTTTATGCCCCGAGTCCGGCCGGGCCCGACGGGGTGCTCGCCTCGCCGGCTTCCCCGTACGCGGGCTT
>JAJYGW010000010.1 GCA_021790615.1 Actinomycetes bacterium
ACTGGTTGAAACCGCCCGTCATCGAGACGACATCCGAGTAGCCGAGCTCGGCGAGCGCCTTGGCGGCGAACGCGGAACGCACCCCTCCCGCGCAGTACACGACGACGGGAGCGTCCTTGGCAGGCAGGGCACCCTCCACCTGCAGCTCGAGCATGCCCCGCGGCAAGTGCACCGAGCCGGGTATCGCACCTTGCGCGTACTCGTCGGCCTCCCTCACGTCGAGGAAGGCGGCGTCGCCGAGGCGGGCGGACGCCTCGAGAGGGTCGACCTCGCGGATCTCCGCCTTCACCTTGGCCAGCAGCTCTCTCACGCTCGGCACGCTCATGCTCCTTCGTCGTCGCGCATGCACCCGGTCCGGTGATGGGGCACGCGTGCACCTCGAACTCGTCGTGTTGCCGGACCTCGTCGTGTGCCTTGTGCGGACCGGGTGCCCCAGCCTGTAGTTCCAAACACTACCAGCGGAGTCAACATTCCATCCCGCCACCCTGCCGTCGCGCCGTCGCGCCGTCTGCCGCTCCGGAGGTACACCGCGCCCTACCGGCTGTACGGTGCCGCCATGGAGCTCACCGACGTGCTGCGGCGACGCAGGATGCACCGCAGCTTCACAGACGAGGCCGTCGACGCCCGCGTGCTCGACTCGATCCTCCGCTCCGCGGTCCGAGCACCCTCTGCAGGTTTCACCCAGGGCGTCGACCTCCTCGTCCTCACCACCCCCGAGGCGCGGGCGCGCTTCTGGTCGCTCGCTAGCGAGGAGAGCTGGCGTGCGGGCGAGCACGCGCCGGGCCTGCTCGCCGCCCCGGTCGTCGTCGTGCCCATCGCCGATCCCGGCGCGTATGCAGCCCGCTACGGCGAGCCGGACAAGGCCGGCTCCGGGCTCGCCGGGCGCTCCCCCGAGAAGTGGCCGGTCCCCTACTGGACGGTCGACGCCTCCTTCGTCGTCATGCAGCTGCTCCTCGCGGTCACCGACGGAGCGCTGGGGGCGCTGTTCTTCAGGCTCCACGGCGATCCGGGCGCGCTCCTCGAAGGTCTCGGGGCACCCCGGCACCGCGCAGTCGTGGGCGCTGTAGCGATCGGCCACCCTGCGTGCAGCGGGCCGGGTGCGTCGGCCGCGAGGAGACCCCGTAGGCCCCTCGCCGAAGTCGTCCATCGCGAGCGCTGGTAGGTCGAGTCGCGCCCGCCGCCCGAGCGGCTCGCGTCCGCCGTTCGTCGCGACGTCCTCCTGGCATCTCGCCAGTCGGTGCGCTCGCCTCGAAGGCCGACCGGCACGAAAGTGCAGAGCGGATCCTCGTGGCTGACGTCGACGGACCGCTACCCTCGGCAGGCACCCGAGCGCTCGCTGCTCGAGGAGCACGGGCTCGGGTCGCCTCGGCCCGGGTCCGCCGGCACGGGAGGGACCACATGGAGCCACGAGCTGTCGATCTCGGCGTCTACCGGGACGTCCAGGGCCTCGAGATCGTCTCGAGCTACCAGCTCGGCGACCAGGTGGTCGTCTTCCCACGCGACCGTGCCACCGGTGCGCTCGGTCTCTGGGTCCTGCCGATCGACCGGATCGGCGATCTCGTGGCCCCCCGGCCGCTCCTCCCGGAGCCGGCGGCACGGCACCACCCGGGCGCAGGACGCGCATGGGCGGTCGACCCGCTCGTCCACGTCGGCGTGACGGGGGACGCGAGCCGGGACCAGCTCCTGCCCGGCCGGTCGACGAGGGACGCCGAGAGCACCCACCGCCTCGTGCTCGAGCACCAGGAGGTCTTCGAGCGGGACGGCGCGACCTGGGTCGAGACGCACCTCGCGAGCCCGGAGCTCGCGGTCGTCCACCGGCTCGCCGCGCGGGACGGCCAGCAGGCAATGCGGTGCAGCACCGAGGTAGAGAACCGCTCCGCCGTCCCCGTGACGGTCGAGTCCCTGTCGAGCCTCGCGCTCGGAGGGATCTCGCCGTTCACCGACGACCCGACGCCTCGACTCGTCGTCCACCGCGTCCGCTCCCACTGGGGTGCCGAGGGCCGGATCGTGAGCGAGCCCCTCGAGGCGCTTCACCTCGACCGTCCCTGGATACCCGTCTGGTGGGCCACCGAGCGGTACGGGCAAGTAGGCACGACACCTCTCAGCGGCTACGGCCAGCTCGTCGCGGTCGAGGACGTCGTCGCAGGTGTCACGTGGGCGATCCAGCTCTGCTGGGGAGGCTCGTGGCAGATCGAGCTGGGCCGCCGGGACGACGCCCTGTGCGTCTCGGCGGGCCTTGCCGACTACGAGCTCGGACACTGGCGCAAGACCCTCGAACCCGGCCAGAGCTTCGTCGCGCCCGAAGCTCTCCTCGCGGTCACGAGCGGCGACCTCGACGACGCGTGCGCTCGGCTCGTCGCAAGCCACGACTCCGTGCCCTGCGACCGTCTCGAGGCCGGGACCTCCCTCCCCATCCAGTTCAACGAGTACGCGACGACCTGGGGCGATCCGTCCGAGGAGCGCGCGCTCGCGATCGCCCGGAGGCTGTCCGGCACGCCCGTGCGCTACCTCGTCGTGGACTGCGGATGGTTCTCCGCACCGGGCGCCGACTGGGGCCGGACCCATGGCGACTGGGACGCCGACACCGAGCGCTTCCCGGGCGGGCTGGCCTCGTTCGCCGACCAGGTGCGCTCGCTCGGGCTCGTCCCGGGGATCTGGATGGAGCCGGAGACGGTCGGCGACCTTTCGAGCGCGTACGACCGCACCGACGGGCTCCTCCGGCGAGACGGCCTGCCGCTGACCGTCGGACGGCGGCGTTTCGTCGACCTCACGACCGCGGAGAAGGCCGGGCGCCTCGGCACGGATGTGGCCGAGCTCCTCCTCGCTGCCGGGATGGGCTACGTCAAGCTCGACTACAACGCGAGCGTCGGCCTCGGGTGCGACGGAGCCGACTCGCTCGGCGAGGGCCTGCGCCGCCAGGTGGAAGGCACGGGACGCTTCCTCGAGACGCTGCACCGCCGCGCTCCGGGGATCGTGGTCGAGCTGTGCGCGTCCGGCGGTCACCGCAACGAGCCCTGGTTGCTGTCTCGCGTCGACGTCGCGTCCTCCTCCGACGCATTCGAGGTCGTCGAGATCCCGATCGTCGCGGCGAACGCCCAGCGCCTCGTCCCCCCGCACCAGTCCCTCGTGTGGTGCACGCTCAGGGCCGAGGACTCCGACGAGGAGCTCGCCTACAAGCTCGCGAGCGCGTTCCTCGGCAGGATGTGCCTCTCGGGCGACGTGGTCGAGCTGTCCGGGGCGCAGTGGTCGCTCGCCCTCGACGCGATGGCTCTCTACGTGCGCTGCTCGCCGACGATCCGCGACGGCACGTCCCGGCGGCACGGCGGCGAGGTGGCGAGCTACCGCCAGCCCGAGGGCTGGCAGGCAGTCGTGCGCACGGCGTCGACGGCGGACGAGGCGCTCGTCGTGCTCCACTGCTTCGGAGGCGCCGTGCCCCCCGAGGTCACGATCCCCGTGGCCGGCGGACCTTGGCGGATCACGGGGTCGTTCCCCGTGCACCCGGCGCCAACCACGCCGGCGCAGGTGCCGGTGCCGGGCGGCATTCGCTTCGGCGACCTCCGGAGCTGGTCGGCGCGCGCGGTCCTGCTCGCCCGGGACCGCTGAGCACGCCGTCTCCGGCTCTTGACCGTCGACGGCCCCGGGCCCGAGCGTGCTAGGCAGAGGGGATGTCGACAGTCGAGGCCCAAGCCGAGCGTACGATCGACGCTCCGGCAGCCACTGTCTACGGCTACCTCGCCGACATGCGCGAGCACCATCCCCGGTTCCTACCGCCGGCGTTCTCCGACTTCGCGGTGGAGTCGGGAGGCGTCGGCGCGGGCACGGTCGTCAGCTACACGGTCAACGCGGGCGGGCGCCACCGGAAGTGCCGGATGGCCGTCAGCGAGCCGGAGCCGGGACGCGTCCTCGTCGAGTCGGACACGACGTCGTCGCTCGTCACGACCTTCACCGTCCTCCCTCGAGGTGCCGCCGCTCTCGTGAGGATCTCCACGAGATGGAACGGGGCGCAGGGTATCGGCGGCTTCTTCGAGCGTCTCTTCGCGCCTCGGGCCCTGCAGCAGATCTACGGCGACTCGCTCGACCGCCTCGAGGCGTACGCGGCGGAGCAGGCGAGCAGGACCGCAGGCTCGTAACGGCCGCGCCGATCCTCCGGCTGCCGGGCGACGCCAGCTAGGGCTCGAGCACGAGCCAGCCGCGGCGTTGCAGCTCTGCCGCCAAGTGTCCGGACGGCACGTCGCGGAGCACTCGAAGCGCCGCTGCCGTCGGTGCAGCCCTGTCCGGACCAGCCCTGTCCGGACCAGCCCTGTCCGGTGCAGCCCTGTCCGGACCGACGATCGTGGCGTCTCGGGAAGCGCCCGCTCCCCCTGCGTCCCGGCCGGGCCCGCTGCTCTGCTCGAGCTGCTCGATCAACGCGGTCGCTTCTACACGGGTGAACCTCCCCGCAGCCTGGCGC
>JAJYGW010000100.1 GCA_021790615.1 Actinomycetes bacterium
GTCGTGACCGAGCCGTCGGCGCAGCGCCAGGTAGTCGGCGGCCGTCTCGGCGAGCCGGCTCATGCCTGAACCGCCGGCCACGGCTGCGCCAGGCGGCGCAGGGTGTCAAGGTCGACCTTGAATGGCGGAGTCAGGTATTGGAACTGTCGGAATAGCTGTGGATGGGGGGTCCGGGGGGAAGGGTGGATAACTGTGGACTCTGTGGACGACGTGGCGGAGCACCCGACAGCGGAGCTTCGCGTTTCGCGGCTGCCTTGTCGCGGTCGTCTGCCTGAGCGCGACGACTGACGTCGGCGGCATAGGTCATCCAGTCCCCGCTCGAGATTCGTTGCCAGGCGATCGCTGCAGTGATGTCGATGCCGAGCAGACGTGCAAGGAGTGCAGCGGGAAGCTCGGTGGCGAGCTGGAAGAGGGCGGTGTTACGGGCTTGCCTCGGCTGGATGCAGAGTGCCTTCAGGCGCTGGCGCAGGTGGTCCGCGCTGATCGGGCGGCCAGGACGACCGCCGGGGAACAACCAGGGTGAGGAACCGCCGGCTCCGATGACTGCATGGCCGTGGTGGTCGACCATGAGCTGTGCCACCAGATCTGCGAGTTGGTCGGGTAAGACGATGGGGGCTCGCCCGAAGCGCAGTCGCACGACGCCGTCGGCGCTCTCGAGCTGGTCGGTGGTCAGCCGGCTGACCGTGGTGGCCTTCTGGGCGTAGAGCAGCACGAAGAGCCCGGCGACGCGGTCCGAGACGTCGATCGTTGCGTCGTCGAGCAGACGGCGGGCGGCTGCCCAGCGGGCCTCGTTATCGAGGGCGCCGGTCGGACCCTGCCACCGGGTCGAGGGGAAGACGAGGTTGCAGGCACCCTCGTTCGCCGCCCAGCGGACGAAGTTGCCTGGGTGGTGATGGTTGACCGCTCCGGGGCCCGCGAGCCACCGGTCGAGGTCGCCTTGACGGCAGGTCGTAAGCGTCAGACCCTCGCCGGCCAGCCAGTCGAGCAGCGAGATGGCAGCGAGCACCTGTTGGCGCACCGCGTTGAGCTGTTCGTAGGTGATGGCGTTGCCGTTGCTGCGCCGGCGCAACCGGGCCAACAGGTGCCAGAGCGCGTAGCGCTGGAGGAGCTGGCGTTCGGCGGGATCGGCACGAGCGGCGAGCAGTTCGTCCAAGAGGCGCTCGAGACGGGCCATGTACTCGTCCCTCGAGGGCAGCGCTGCGGTGGCGACGAGCACGCTGCGCAGGTGGGCGACGCTCGGGCTCTGCACGAGCGCGTCCAGCTCTTCGTGGCTGAGCTGGCGGCGCCCGCAAGCGACGTCGGCCAAGTACGTAGAGACGGTCCGCCGGGTGAGCCAGCGCAGCGTGGTTGGTGGCTCGCTTCCGGCGAGGGCGTCGTGGAGGGGCTGGAGGGCGGCGGGGATGGTGCCGTCGGGGCCGCTCAGGAGCTCTTTCAGCCGCCGGTCGAGACGGCATGCGGGGCACCCACCCGCGCGCGGACGTCCTTCGCACGTGGCGCAGTCAGCCCGGAATGCCGGCTCGGTGCAGCGCTCGCACTGGGGCTCCTCCAAGGTGCCCGAGCAGACCGGCTCGACCTCGCCGCAGCTCGTGCACCGGCTTCGTCTTTGCTGGCAGAGGTAGCACCAGGGCATTCCGGTGCGCCGCGAGATCCCACAGGGGCCACGTTGCCGGCAGATCGAGCAGGAAAGGACCGTCAGGGGCGGACAGGTGGAGCACAGCGGCCCGTGCGGGCTGCGGGTGTTGACCGGGCGCCGCCGGCCGCAGTTGACGCAGGACTCGAGGTTGGCCGGGTCGGCGACGAGACAGCTCGGACAAATGGGACGACCTCGATCGTCCCGGGCAGCGGGCTCGCGTGCTGCACCGCAGCGGGCGCAGCACTCGGCCTTCGACTTGGCGAGGCAGTTGCGACAGACGCGCTGGCCGTCGAGAGCCTTGGAGAGCCGCACGGCTCGCAGGCAACGTGGGCAAGAGGGCCTGACGACGCCGGTGATGCCGGCATCACTGAGCGCATAGATGAGCTGTAAGACGCAAGGCACAGGGGCGAGGTAGCCGGCACCGGCGAGCAGGGCGGGGTTGTCCTCGAGCGCTCGGGCAAGCGTCCGACGGTGCGCGGGCCGTGGCGCCACCGAGCGGACCGCTCGAGCAATCACTTCGGGGTCCGCGTCGGGCTGGAGCGCGGTGACCTGCGCAAAGATCGCCCCGATGGGATCGAGGGGTTCGAGGTCCGGACAGCGCGCACAGCGCGGCTTGCCCTGGCGATCCCGAGTCGCGACCCGGCGCAGATCGCCACAGTTCGAGCACCGCTCGGTCCGCGGCCCGCACACTGCGCAGTACCAGTCCTCGCCGCGGCGCTGGTAGGTCGAAAGCTCCTTCCCACACTTCTTGCAGCGTGGCGGGGAGATCGAGGCGGCTCCGGCTCTGCGGAGGCCGATGAGCAGATCCGCGATCCCCCGGGGCGCAGGCGAGAGCCCGTCAGCGAGCACGCCGGGTCGTGCGCGCAGCGCCACCGCGAGGCGCCGGGACTTGGCGCGCCCGCCGCAGACGCCGAGGACCACGTCGCGCATCCCGTCGGCACCGAGGCCGCAGGAGTACTCGCCGACGAGTGACACGATGAGACCGACCGGGTCCGAGATTGCCTGATCGGCGTTCTCGCTCACCGCTGGACGCCGGTGATCTGGGCACGTTTGGGTCGAAGTTGGCCGACGCCAGCGCCGCCCGCGGCCGCCGTTCTCTTCGTGGCAGGCTGTGCTCGATCGACGGGTTCGATGAGTTCGTCCATCGTGCAGCCCAAGATGTCGAGCAGCGCCATCAAGATCTTCAAGCTGAGCCGCTCAGGGCGGTCGACGACGAGCCGGTAGACCTGGCTCGAGGAGAGCGTGATGCCCCGTTCTTTGAGCGGTGCGAGAAGATCGGTGGTGGCGAACATCTCTCGGGTGGCCATCACCTGGCGCAGATGCCAGCGGTAGTCGAGCTTCTTCGTCATCAACGTTCAGCCTCCTTCGGGTCTTCGTCGCCGAGCGCCGGGGCGAGCGCCTTGCGCAACGCGGTGTTCATGAAGTCGTCGCTCACGTGCGTGTAGATCGCGGTCGAGCTGTCCGACTCGTGTCCCACCTGGACCTGGATGAAGCGTCGATCGACGCCGTCTTCGGTGAGGTGGCTGACATAGGCGTGCCTGGTCGAGTGCGGCACCAACGCGGCCGGCAGGCCAAGGGCGTCGCGGTAGGCGACGAAGCGGGCGTTGATCTCGGCCGGCTTGATCCGCCCGCCCCGCTCGGTCACCCACATCGCTGGGTGGTCCTCGACCCCGAAGCGGGGCCGGATGTTCTCCACGTAGTCCGCCACCGCCTCGACCGCCCAGCCCATCACCGAGGCGACGTTGCGGCGCCGTGGCGGCTGACCGCGCTTCGCCTTTCCGTAGCGGACCTGGAGCATGCCGAAGCGCCCGAACTCCGGGGCGCTGGGATTGCGCCCCCAGTCGCAGAGATCGAGCCGGGAACACTCGGTGCGCCTGAGCCCCCAGCCGTAGAGGACCTTGAAGATCGTCGCGTCCCGGTAGGCAGCGAGCGCGCCCTTGCGTCGTGCCTCGACCGCCCGCTCCACCTGCGCGTCCGCGTAGTCCAAGAACCGCTGGATCTCCTCTCTGGTGAACGGTCGGGCCTCGGGGCTGCCCTCGTAGCCCGAAAGGTGCGCGACCGTGTTCCACTCGTGGCAGATCGGAACCGGGTGCACCCCCGGCCCGAAAGCCTCCTCGCAGGCAGCTCGCCAGCCGTAGCGAGGATCGGTGAGGTAGTCACCGAAGAGCCGGAGGTCGACCTGATAGCCGCGGATCGTCGAGGAAGCGAGATGTTTCTCGGCGACGAGCGTGAGCGTCCACTCCTCGAGGTGCGCCGGTCCCCAGTCCCACGGATACTCGTTCGTGACCTCCAAGAACCGGCGCGCGAGACGCTCACGGCCCTCGATCGTCTCGGGTCGGAGCCCACGCGAGATCTGCTGCGCCCGAAAGCCGTGCAGCATCGCGTCGAACATCGCGTCCTCGGGCCGCAGGTGCGCGACGCCCGAGACAAGCTCGAGCTGTGCAGAACTTGCGAGCTGATCGTTTCCCACCGAGCCCTCCGCTCTCCCGTTGTAGGCCAGGATCATGCATCTGACGGGCTCACCGAGCAAGCGGGCTGGCCAGGGGCTGTGGATGAGCTGCCCGTACTCCTCATTCGGTCAGCGTCCTGATCAGGCGACCTGGGCGTTCGCGCCCGCCTGCTGCAATTCCCGAGGGTTGGCGTAGATCGCGGTCGTCGCGATGTCCTGATGGCGCAGCACCTGGCCGACCTCGATGAGCGACGCGCCCCTGGCCAGCATGGCAGTGGCCAGGCTGTGACGAAGTCTGTGCGCTCCGATCATCTCGACCCCGCAGCGCAGGCACACCCTCCGCAGCGACTCGCTGACCAGCGACG
>JAJYGW010000341.1 GCA_021790615.1 Actinomycetes bacterium
CGAACAGCCCTTCCCCCCTCCCTACCGTGCCCCCGCACTGGCGAACACCCCTATCCGCCGGTCCTCCCGGCCGATCGGGTCCCCGAGCCCACTCGCCCATGCCGTTGCCGGCCGCGGGCTCCGCGCCCGTGTGCCCGCCCGGCACGGCCCCGGGGCAGCGTCACGGGACCGACCCGTCCCTGCGCGGCCCGCCGGTGCCGACGGCTCGGCTCGGATCACCTCGACCGACAGGGAGCGCCCTGCCAGCGCCGTACACGAACCCGTCGCCGACGCTCGGGGGGCCTCCTCGATCCTCGACCCCCTACTCGACGGCCCCCGGTTGCGCGGCCCCGCCGGCATCGGCCTCGCCACCCGAGGACGACTCCACGGTCTCGCCCACTCCGGCGGTTTCCGCAGGCCGCGCTTCGGCACCGAGGCGCACGTCCGGTGTCTCGCGGATCCCCGTCATACCGTCCGACCGCGGCGCTCCGCCGGCCTGGCGCGAGGCCATCCGGGCCGCCCGCTCGGCCGCCTCGAGGGCTGCCTGACGCCGGGCTTCCGCCTGCGCTGCCGCGCGGCGCGCTTCCGCCTCGGGATCCGGGGGCGCAGCTTCGGGCCCGGCGGCCGCCGCAGTCCCGGGGGGAGCGTGGCGCGATGCGATGAAGCGACCCTCGATCACGGCATCGGAGATGACCCTGCACATCAGGGCC
Organism: Actinomycetes bacterium; assembly: GCA_021790615.1. Next base: position 690 of record JAJYGW010000341.1, read on the forward strand.
CCTGCCCGGATCGCGTCGTCGTTGCCTGGGATGACGTAGTCGATGACATCGGGATCGCAGTTGGTGTCCACCACCGCGATGACAGGTAGCCCGAGCCGGTTCGCCTCGGTGACCGCGATGTGCTCCTTCTTGGTGTCGATGACGAACACTGCGTCGGGCAGCTTGGTCATGTTCCTGATGCCGCCCAGGTTCCGCTCGAGCTTCTCGAGCTCGCGAGTCAGGATCAACGCCTCCTTCTTCGGCATTGCCTCGAAGTCACCGGCGTCGCGCATCCGCTCGTACTCCTGCATCTTCTTCACCCTCTGGGAGATGGTGGAGAAGTTCGTGAGCATCCCACCCAGCCAGCGCTCGTTCACGAAGGGCATCCCGCAGCGCTGGGCGTAGCTGGCGATGGGGTCCTGGGTCTGCTTCTTGGTCCCGACGAAGAGCACCACGCCTCCCCGTTGGGCGAGATCTCTCGTGAAGCTGTACGCCGTCTCGATCCGGTGGAGGGTCTGGTTCAGGTCGATGATGTAGATGCCGTTGCGCTCACCGAAGATGAAGCGCTTCATCTTCGGGTTCCATCGCCGAGTCTGGTGCCCGAAGTGGACCCCGGCCTCGAGCAACTGCTTCATCGTCACGACTGCGCTCATCGGAACTCCCATCGGTTCGCACGGCCCTGGCCCACGCCGAGACGGCGACCGTGGACGGGACAGGGCAGATCAGAGCCGCCGGAACCTCCGGCGGACGGCCACAGCATAGCGGCGAGGCCCGGCGGGCTCTGGCGCCAGAGACCGCCGCCGAGCGCTAGCCCCGCGGGTGCGCAGCGCGGTGCGCCTCGGCGAGGCGCTCCTTGCTCACATGGGTGTAGCGCTGCGTCGACCGCAGGCTGGCGTGGCCGAGCAGCTCCTGGACGACGCGCAGGTCTGCGCCGCCGTCGAGCAGGTGCGTCGCGAAGGTGTGCCGGAGCACGTGGGGGTGTGCGCCAACCGGGCCGCGAGCGGCGACGACTCTCGCCACGTCCCGAGATCCCATCGGGCCACCCCGCAGGTTGAGGAACAGCGCCTCCTCGGCCCGCCCCGCTCCCCGAGACTCGCCCGCTCGGCCCCCTCGGCCCGGGGCTGCGGACGGACGACGCAGGAGGTCTCGAACGGCCAGCCACGCAGCGAGCGTCGCACGGGCACGATCGTGCAGTGGCACCAGGCGCTGCGTACCGCCCTTGCCCCAGACCGGGAGCACGTCGGCCGCGGCCGTCACCTCGCCGACTCGCAGCCCGCACAGCTCCGAGACCCGCACACCGGTCGCATAGAGCAGTTCGAGCACGGCGTCATCCCGGACCTCGAGGGCGTGACGACGGCGGTCCTCGGGATCGCTTCGCCGCGCCGCACCCCCGCCCGCCGTCCCGGCGGTCGGTCTCGACCCGCCATCGAGCATCTCCTCGACCTCGCGGGGGCGCAGCACAGCCGGCAGGCGCGAGCGTGGGCGCGGAGAGAGCAGCCCCGCCGAAGGGTCAGTCGTCACCACACCCGCCTCGAGCGCGAAACGGAAGTACCGCCGCACGGCGGCCGCACGGCGAGCGATGGTGGCGGAGGCGAGGCCTCGTGTCGCGAGAAAGGCGAGGTAGCGGCGGAGCAGGAGGCGGTCGACCTCGCTCGGGCGGGTCCGGCCGCTGCGAACGACCCAGGCTGCCAACTCGGTCACGTCACGGCGATACGCGACGAGCGTGCTCGGCGACGCCCCAGCGAGACTCCGTGCGAACGCGTCGAGCGCCCAGGGATCCTCGTCGCCGCCCGGGGAGGAGGGGCCGGGCGCCGCCGCACCGCCAGGTCGCTTCACCGACACCTCCGCGTGCTCGCGAGACGGCGCCCAGGCTAGCGATCGCCGACCTGCGTCGAGGGGACATCCGACGCGGGGGCGCGCCGGGGACCTGACGACTACCCTCCCAACGTGTCGGCACCAGACGGCGATCCATCGGTACGGACGAGCCTCCCGGGGGAACCCACGGCTCCGAGCCCGCAAGCTGCGCCGTCACCGGACCCCGGCTCCGTCTCCGGGGCGTCGAGCTCCGCCCCCTTGGCGCGCGGCGCAACGAACGGACCGGAAGCGTCTTCGTCCGGACGAGACAGATCCCCCGCTGGTCGGGACGTGGTTGCAGCGCTCCACGCGAGTCTCGCCGAGGGAGCAGCGGTCGTCCTCGTCACCGCCGTCGAGACGCGCGGGACGCCACCCTGCCGAACCGGCCAGAAGCTGCTCCTCGGCACCGGCGGCGCACTCGCCGGCACGCTTGGCTGCTCCGAGCTCGACGCGGCCGCTGCGAACCATGCCGGCGTGGCACTCGACTCGGGTGCGGACGGGCTGTTCTGGCTCCCCCACCCCGACGGGGACGTCCACGTCTACGTCGAGCCGTTCGTCACCCCGGCGTGCCTCGTCGTGCTCTCGGCCACGCCGGTTGCGGCGCACCTCGTGCGCTGGGCGGGGGAGCTCGGGTGGGAGACGGTCCTGGTCGAGCCCGACCCGGGGCGGGTGACCGACGCGGTCCGGGCCAGTGCTGGCTCCGTGGTGGCGGCGCTCCCGCCACGCCAGCTCGGCGCACGAGACGCCATCGTGGCGACCGACCACGATGCGCCGAGCCTCGCAGACCTGCTCTCCCGCGGGCTCGACTCGGGAGCCGGCTACGTCGGGCTCATGGGTAGCCGGCGCCACGTCGCGGCACACCTCGCGGCACTCGAGGCGAGTGGGCTCGACGATGATGCGCTCGCTCGTCTCGAGACCCCCGTCGGGCTCGACCTCGGGGGCCAGAGCGCCCCGGAGATCGCTCTTGCGATCCTCGCCGGGCTCGTCGCCTGGAGGCACGGCCGCGCCGGCGGTCGTCTCGCCGGGCAGGCGCGCACGCGCCCATGAGCACCGCGTCCCCTCGACACGCCTGGGGGGCGGGACGGCCTGCTCACTCTGCGCCGGGACCCCGAGTGGCCCAGCGAGCGAGGATCGCCGCCTCCGCCACGAGCTGCTCTCGGAGCCCACTCAAGATCGCCCGTTCGACCACCGGACCGACGAGGGGGTACCGCACGCTCAGCTCCCCGCTCATCTCCTGGGTACAGCGGCCGGGGCCGGCGCCGACGAACCGGTACCGGCCCTCGCAGCGGAACCGGCTCTGGTAGTGGTCGGGCACCATCTCGAACCGGACGGTCCTCGCGGTCAGGTCCACCTCCGAGTGGTCGACCCAGGTGAGCTTGGCAGGATCGACCACGGCCCGCACCGCCGGGGAGAGGTCCCCAGCGAACGCGTACGCGACCGCGATGTGCGCGAGCTGCCGCACGTCGTCGCGATCGCAGGAGACGACGCGCGGTGGTGAGATCGCCCGAAGCTCACCGAGCGCGGCGTAGAAGGCGGGCGTGGCGAAGGCCGCAACCGCCGCGTCCGGATCCGCTTGCACCGTCTGCTCGAGCCGGAACCGCACCGGCGAAGGGTAGCCCGGCAGGGGCGTCGTCCGCCGTCGGCATCCGGCGGGACCGCAGCGGGCTTGTCAGCGACCCGAGCGGCTCGCGAAGCTGGGCGGGAATGCAGCGGTTGCACGTTCCGGCGCCCGTGGTCGTGGCGGTGTCCTGGCTGGCCGGAACGCTCCCCGTCTCCAATCTGGCTGCCAAGCGCGTCTCCGGTGTCGACCTGCGTGACGTCGGAGGAGGAACGGTCTCGGGCTCGGGGCTCTACCAGGTCGGGGGCTTCCGGCCCCTCGTCGTCGCCGGCTGCTTCGAGCTCGTCAAGGGTGCGATCGGGCCAC
>JAJYGW010000004.1 GCA_021790615.1 Actinomycetes bacterium
CCTACGCCGGGAGCTACGTCGACGACGGGAGCGGCGAAACGAGCGAGGAGCGCAAGCTCCGTGACGAGAGCCGCAAGATCCTCCACATCCCCGACCTGGCCGTCGGGGCCACCTGTGTGCGGGTTCCCGTGTTCACCGGGCACAGCCTTGCGATAAACGCAGAGTTCGATCGCGCGATCGCCCCGGACGAGGCGGTCGCCCTGCTCGCCGGAGCCCGGGGGGTGGAGCTGGTGGACGTGCCCACCCCGATCGCCGCCGCCGGCGGCAACGTGTCGCTCGTCGGGCGGATCCGCCGCGACGAGTCCGTCGCCAACGGGCTGGCACTTTTCCTCGCCGGGGACAACCTCCGCAAGGGAGCCGCCCTCAACGCCGTCCAGATCGCGGAGGAACTGCTCGCACGAAGGCGATGACGGCGCGGGCGAGGTTCACGGCGTGGTCCCCGAGCCGTTCGTAGAAGCGGGCGACGAGAGCGCTCTCGATCGCCACCGGCAACGGCATCGAGCCACTCGCTATCTCTGCGGTGAGGGTGACGTGGAGGTCGTCCACCTCGTCATCGAGCGTGTCGATGCTCTCGGCGAGATCGACCGACCGGTCGGCGAAGGCGTCTGCTGCCGCCTGCCACATCGAGGTGGTCACCTCTCCCATGCGCTCGACGAGCCCTCTGGCCCGCGGTGAGAGCTCCACTCCGAGCCCGCGAACGGCTCGCCGTGCGATGTGGTCCGCCAGGTCTCCGCTGCGCTCGATGTCGGGCAGCATCCGGAGCACTCCGGCCAGGAAGTCGAGCGTCGCCCGGTCGGTCGCGCGGTTCCCTGACGTCAGGTGAGCCAGGACCAGCTCCTCTGTCTCGCCGAAAAGGTCCTCGATCAGGTCGTCACGGTAGGCGACCGTCCTGGCGGCCTGGCGGTCGCCCGACAAGAGCGCGTCGGTGGCGCCCGCGAGCGCCTCGCACACCATGGCAAGGAGCCGGATGACGCGCCTCTCTATCCCCTCGACGGCGCTCTCCCCCGCGAACCCGTTCCCGAAGTCGGATTCCTGACCCTCCGGCGCCATCGAGGCAAACCGTAGCCGCGGGTGAGTGCCTTCGCCCCCGCTCACGATCGGCACAACGCAAGTCACAGTTCTGCCCGCGAAAGCCGATACGTTCAGTGGTGGTGGCGCGTGGGCATGCAGCCGACCGTGAGGACGAGATCACCGAGCTTGCTCGGCGGATAGCCGAGATGGAGTCCCACGGCCGCGCGCACGTGTTCCACCTCTCCTGGTGGAGCGACAAGCTCCTGGCCCAGTCGATGGCCGACCCGGCCTTCCGTACGGGCCTCTTCAGGTTCGTCGACGCCTTCCCTGCCCTGCACGACGACGCGGACGTCGAGGCACATTTCCGGGTCGAGCTCGACGGCGTCGACCTGCCGGCCTGGCTGGCCCGCGGGCTCGGGCTCACCAGGCACGTACCGGGCGGCACCCATATCTCGGCCGGGATCGCGCGCCGGACGATCGACCGGATGGCCCGCCAGTTCATCGTCGGTACCGGCGCCGAGGAGACCTCCCGAGCGGTCTCGGAGCTCTGGAGTTCGGGTTCTGCGGCAACGGTGGACCTGCTGGGCGAGCACACCCACAGCGAACCGGAGGCCGACAGGTACGCGGCGCGCCTCGCCGGGCTGGTGGATGCGCTCGCAGCTTCTGCACGCCGATGGCCGGAGAACGCCCTGCTCGAAAGGGACGACGGTGGGCCGATACCGAGGGCGAGCGTGAGCGTCAAGGTCACTGCGCTCGCTCCGGCCTTCACGCCCCTCACAGCCGAGGAGGGCCTCGACGAAGCCGAGCGGCGGCTCCTGCCGATCCTTCGCGCGGCAGCCGCAGGCGGAGTGTCGATCTGGTTCGACGTGGAGCGCTACGAGGTGAAGGCCCTCACCCACGCCCTCTTTCGCCGGCTCCTGGAGCGTTCGGAGCTCGAGACCCTGAACGCCGGCATCGTGGTCCAGGCCTACCTTCGCGACTCTGCGAACGATCTTGCCGACATCGCATCGGTGGCTCGCGAACGGCGGCTTCCCGTCGGCGTCCGGCTTGTGAAAGGTGCCTACTGGGACACCGAGACCGTGGAGGCCCGGGCGCGAGGCTGGCCTTCCCCCGTCTTCGAGCACAAGGCGGAGACGGACGCCAGCTTCGAGCACCTCGTGGGTGTGTTGCACGACGAGCACGGGAGCCTTCGCGCCGCGTTCGGCAGCCACAACGCGCGCTCGCTGGCGGTCGCGGTCGTGGAGGCGCGGCGCCGGGGCATTCCCGACGAGGGCTACGAGATCCAGCTCCTGTACGGGATGGCCGAGCCCATGCACCGTGCAGTCCGCGAGCTGGGGCTCAGGCTCCGGGTGTACGCACCGATGGGGGAGCTGGTGCCCGGCATGGGCTACCTGGTTCGACGCCTCCTCGAGAACACGTCGAACGACAGCTTCGTTCGCTTGCACTACGCCGAGAAGGAAGGTCTCGACGAACTGATCACCCCGCCCCGTGCCGGGCCCTTGCCGGGCCCTGCCCCGCTCGCGCGCCGGTCGGCCACCGAGGTGGATGCCCCCGGACCGTATGTCCCGGAGCCCCCGGCAGAGTTCCGGCGACCTCCGGTACTGCGGGCTTTCGGCGCTTCGGTGGAGGAGGAGATCGCGCGGTCGAAGCGCAACGTCCCCGCGGTGATCGGGGGCGCGCACGTCTACACCTCGTGCCGTATCTCGTCCGTGAACCCGGCAGACCCCGACGACGTCGTGGCGGAAGTGGCATCGTGTGGGCCCGGCGAAGTGGATGCGGCAGTCTCGTCTGCGCTTGCTGCCGTGCCCGCGTGGCGCGATGCACCGGTCCTGGAGCGGGCGAAGGTGCTCTTCCGAGCGGCCGAGGTGATGAGGAAGCGCCGCTTCGAGCTGGCGGCGCTCCAGGTCCGCGAGGTCGGAAAGGGCTGGGCGGACGCCGACGCCGACGTCTGCGAGGCGATCGACTACTGCGAGTACTACTCGCGCCGGATGCTGGCCATGGAGAGCGGAGGCGAGGTTCAGTCCCCACCCGGCGAGGAGAACGTCCTGCGCTATCGCGGGAGGGGGGTGGCTGCCGTCGTGGCCCCGTGGAACTTCCCGCTCGCGATCGCGGCGGGGATGACCACGGCCGCGCTCGCCGCAGGCAACACTGTTGTGCTCAAGCCTGCAGAGCAGTCACCTGTCGTCGCGGCAGAGCTCGTCTCGGCGCTGCACGAGGCGGGGCTGCCGCCGGGCGTTCTGCAGTTCGTTCCAGGCCTCGGCGAGCACGCCGGCGCTCCCCTCGTGGCGGATCCCCGTGTCGATCTGATCGCCTTCACCGGAAGCCGCGAGGTCGGGCTGTCGATCGTCCGTGCGGCAGCGGAGCCCCAACCAGGACGCCGCTCCATCCCGCGAGTGATCGCCGAGCTCGGCGGCAAGAACGCCATAGTCGTCGACGCGGACGCCGACCTCGACGAGGTCGTCCCCGCCGTCGTGTCCTCGGCCTTCGGCTTCGCCGGCCAGAAGTGCTCGGCCGCCAGCCGGATGATCTGCGTCGGCGCCATCCACGACGCTGCGGTTCGCCGGGTGGTGGACGCTGTGCGGTCCCTCGTCCTGGGTCCTCCTCGCCGCCCCGGAAGCCAGATGGGGCCGGTGATCGACTCGGACGCCCACGCCCGGCTCACCGCTGCCGCCGCCCGGGCCGGCGAAGCGGGCAGGGTGCTCGTGGCTCAGGATGACGTGCCGGACAAGGGCTGGTTCGTCGGCCCGGTCGTGGTCGACGAAGTCGACCCCGCGTCGTGGCTGGCGCACGACGAGCTGTTCGGGCCCATCCTGGCGGTCTTCTCGGTGGGGACCGTCGAGGAGGCGGTGGAGCTCGTGAACGAGCCCGACTACGCCTTGACCGCGGGGATCCTGACCCGTTCCAGGGATCACGCCAGGCTCTTCACGTCGGGGGTGCGCGCCGGCAACGTCTACGTGAACCGCACGATCACAGGTGCCGTAGTGGGACGCCAGCCGTTCGGCGGGTCGGGCATGTCGGGGGTCGGATCGAAGGCGGGCGGCCCGGACTACCTGCTCCAGTTCTGCGATCCTCAGGTCGTCTCGGAGAACACCGTCCGGCAGGGTTTCGCGCCTATGTCCGGGGGCACGGGATCGGGCGGCGGAGCGGGAGGCGGTCAGCCCGCGGCCGCGACCAAGGCGTCCCGGAAGGGCGCGAGGGGAGCGGTGTGATGGCACACAACGCGCGAATGTTGCCCGCGAGCGAGGTAGTGAGGCTCGACGGGCATGTCGTCGACTCGCTGGTCCTGGCCAAGGTCCTCGACATGATCGTCGACGCGGGGGCCGGTTACCGGATACTCGAGCTGGACGTGGGTACGACGAGCCGCGACCAGAGCCATGTGCGGCTCGAGGTGGCGGCGCGCGACGAGGAATCCCTCGCGTCCCTTCTCGAACGC
>JAJYGW010000276.1 GCA_021790615.1 Actinomycetes bacterium
TCTTCCGACTTCGTCTTGCGGGTCCGTCTTCCGGGTTCTCGTCTTCGCGCCGTCGGCTTCCAGCCCTCGCATCTGGGCCAGCGTGCCTCGCCGTCCACCTGGTGCGCTCGGGCTGCGCTGCCGGCGAGACGGACGCTCCTGCACAGCCGGCCCGAGGCCCGGGCGCGCCGCCCGACCGACCAGCGCCGGTCCGTCCCGCGCCGCACGCCGGACCGCCAGGTCCGGCGCCCACATCCTCTGCGCCGACGCTCGGAGGGCCCCTTCCAGCTGCTCAGCCCGTCCGAGGCATCGGGGCCCCGTCGGTCGCCGTGGCAGCACCTTCGGCGGCCCCCGGGACAGAACCGCCTGCTTCGCCGCTCCGACCGGGTGCAGTGTGGGACGGGACCGCCCCGTTCCCGACGGGACCAGCTCCGACCGGCGGCGGCACCGGAGTCTGGCTGTCGCTAGCTAGGGGAACCACAGCGACTGCGCCGTCGCCGGCCTTGCCGTCCTGTTCCTCGGCGGCCCTCGCGGCGAGCTGCTGCGCCCGCTTGTCCGGTGCGAGCACCATCGTCATGTTGCGCCCGTCGAGTCGGGCAGAGGCCTCCACCTTCCCGACCGTCGACACCTCCTCGGCGATCCGGTCCAGGATCTTCCGGCCGAGCTCCGGGTGGAACACCTCACGGCCACGGAACATGATCGTGACCTTGACCTTGTGCCCGTCGCCGAGGAAGCGCGAGACCTGGCGCGTCTTGGTCTCGAAGTCTCCCGGACCGATCTTCGGCCGGTACTTCATCTCCTTGATCGACACGTTGGACGAGCGCCGCCTGGACTCCTTCGCCCGCTGCGCGGCGTCGAACTTGAACTTCCCGTAGTCCATGATGCGGCAGACCGGGGGATTTGCCTGCGGGGCCACCTCCACCAGGTCGAGATCGAGGTCTCGTGCCAGCGCGAGGGCGTCGGGGAGCTGCTTGATCCCGAGCTGCTGCCCATCAGGTGCGACCAGACGGACCTCTCGTGCCCGGATCCGCTCGTTGATCCGAGGCTCTGCGTTGGTGGTGGCGGCTATGCGGCATCACTCCTCTCGATTCGTCGACCCATCAGGTCGGATCGACGGGGAGCGAGGCACACACGACGGACCCGGCGCGCTCTCGAGCACGCAAGGTGGAGGCAATCGCCCCGCTTCCCTCCGCTACGACAGACCGTAGGCTAGCAGGGCGTGAGCTCACTCTGGACACCGAGCGGGGAACGACCGGTCCCGCCCCCCACGCGGCCCGCCGACGAGCGCCCCCGGGAGACTCCCTCCGGGGCGCATCCTCAGGGCGAGCCCGGCCCGGCTCGGTCTGGCGGGCCTGCGCCGGACGGCCGCCGGAACGGCGCACCCGGGACCGAGGACCCGGCGGCCGTCGAGGCCGAGGTGGCGGCACTGCGGGACGCGCTCGCCAGAACCCCTGCCGCCGCCGTGGTCGCGAACCACTGCTACGGGCTGTTCGAGCTGGCTGCGGTACACCTCTCGAGCCAGCCCCCCCATCTCGCGGACGCGCAGCTCGCGATCGACGGGCTCGCCGGTCTGCTGGAGACGCTGCACGGTCGCCTCGGCCCCGACGAGCCCACCCTGGTGGACGGTCTCGCCCAGCTCCGCCTCGCCTGGGTCCAGGTCAAGGCCGCGCACGACGGACGCGCCACGGCGCCGGAGGGCGCCTAGCCCTCGCTCGCCAGCGCCGTCACGCTCGTCGCCTCAAGCCGGCCCACCGGCCCGGCGGCGACGAGGAAGACGACCTCGGCCCCGACCGGGATGGTGCGACTCCCGCCGGCGATCGCCGTGCAGTGGAACGGCAGCTCGGTACCCTCCTCCGCGGCGACGGTACCGAGGCCCACGTGGGCATCGAAGGCCGTCACGCGGCCCCGGCGGGTCACCCGGTGGTCGGCCAGGAGGGTCGAGGGCGGCGGGGAGGGCGTCGAGGGCGCTTCGCTCACCGGACGATCTTCGCCAGTCCGAGCTCGAGGATGTCGGTGGCGCCGGCGTCCTTCAGGGCGGGGATCAGGGTGTTGATCTCCGCCTTCGCGACCACGGTCTCGACGGCGAAGCCCTCTTGCTCGAAGAGCGCGGACACCGTCGGGGAGCGCATCGCCGGCAGCACGGCGATCACCGCGTCGAGGCGGTCTGCTGGCACGTTGAGCTTGAGCAACACTCGCCCCCTGGCGCTCAGCACCCCCTCGAGCAGGGTCTGGAGCTCACGCATCGCCCGGAACTTGGCCTCGTCGGCAACGGCCTCGGGGTTGGCCACGAGCTCGGTGTAGGACTCGAGCAGCGTGGCGACGATGCGGAGCCCGGCCGCGCGTAGCGCACGTCCCGTCTCGGTGAGCTCGACCACCGCGTCGGCGATCGCGCCGACCTTGGCCTCTGTCGCGCCGTGGGAGTAGGTCACGGTGGCGTCGACTCCCTGCGAGGCAAGCCAGCGCCGGGTGAGATCCGGGTACTCCGTCGCGACCCGGACCCGCCGCCCGGGCGCCAGCGTCGCCAGCTCCGCCACGCTCGCAACCGGCGCGTCGTCGGCCACCGCGAGCACCACCCGGATGGGGCGCGAGGTCGCCTTCGAGTAGCCGAGCCGCCCGAGCGACACCACGGTCGCGCCCGTCTCCTCGATCCAGTCCCGACCCGTGATCCCGAGGTCGAACAGCCCCTCGGCCACGTAGGTCGGGATCTCCTGGGGGCGCAGGATGCTGACCGTTTCCACCCGGGGATCGGCGATGCGCGCGTGGTAGTCGACCTCCGAGGAGCGCTCGACCGCGAGGTCGGCCTCCTCGAACAGCTCGAGCGTGGCCCGCTCGAGGGAGCCCTTCGGAAGGACGAGACGGAGCATGTCCCGGCTCAGCGCCGCCGGAGCACGCCGAGCAGGTTCGCCATCTCCACCGCCGTGTCGACCGCCTCTGCTCCCTTGTTCCCAGCCTTGCCGCCTGCCCGGTCCAACGCCTGGTCCAAGTTCTCGGTGGTGAGGACGCCGAACACGACCGGCCGGCCGCTGTCGAGCTGGACGCGCGCGAGTCCCGTCGCGCACGTCCCCGCCACGTGCTCGTAGTGCCCGGTCTGCCCGCGGATCACCGCGCCGAGACAGACCACGGCGTCGTGCTCACCCGCGAGGACGCTCGCCGCGAGCGGGAGCTCGTAGGCGCCGGGAACCCACGCGAGGAGCGCCCGGTCCGGGTCGCCCCCGAGACGAGCGAGCTCACCCAGCGCACCGGCGACCAACCGCTCGACCACGAGCTCGTTGAAGCGGCTGGCGACCACCGCCACCGACAGCTCCGACGCGTCCAGCCGCCCGGCGTAGCGCGCCACGGCCGGCGGACCTCCGACCCCCGAGAGCCCGTCGGGTCGGGTCTCTGCACGGCCTCCCGGCTCGGCGGTCAACGGCCCGCCGCCTCGGGATCGCCAGGCAGCACGCGAGCGCCTGCGTCCGACGGCCCCACGAAGTCGTCGAGGCCCCCGAGGAGGTGGCCCATCCGATCGCGCTTGGTCCGCAGGTACGAGATGTTCTCGGGGTTGGGGCGGCTCTCGAGGGGGACCCGCTCCACCACGTCCAGGCCGAAGCCCTCGAGGCCCCCGTACTTCTCGGGGTTGTTGGTGAGGAGGCGCATCGTCGTCACCCCGAGGTCGCGCAGCATGTGCGCGCCGATGCCGTACTCGCGGTTGTCGACCGGGAGCCCGAGCTCGACGTTCGCGTCGACCGTGTCGCGGCCCTGCTCCTGGAGGTTGTAGGCGCGCAACTTGTGTGCGAGGCCGATCCCCCGCCCCTCGTGGCCCCGGAGATAGACCACGACACCCTGGCCTTCCGCCGCGATCCGGCGCAGCGCGTCGTCCAGCTGCGGACCGCAGTCGCAGCGCAGCGAGCCGAACGCGTCACCGGTGAGGCACTCCGAGTGCACCCGCACGAGCACCCGCTCGCGGCCAGCCACCTCCCCCATCACCAGCGCCACGTGCTGGTCGCCGTTCAGGAGCGACTCGAACACCACCGCCGTGAAGTCCCCGTAGACCGTCGGGATCCGTGCGGTGGCGCCCGCGACCTGGCGAACCAGCCGCTCGCGGCTGCTCCGCCAGCGGATCAGGTCGGCGATGGAGACGAGCGGGAGACCGTGCTCGGCGGCGAAGCGCTCGAGCTCCGGCAGTCGTGCCATCCCACGCTTGTCGGCACTCACGACCTCGCAGAGCATGCCGGCCGGTTGGCAGCCGGCTGCGACGGCCAGGTCGACCGCGGCTTCGGTGTGGCCGGCGCGCTTCAGCACCCCGCCCGGTCGATACCGGAGTGGGAAGACGTGGCCGGGGCGGAGGAGGTCGGTCGGTCGCGTCGCCGGGTCGATCAGTGCTGCCACCGTCGCCGCTCGATCGCCGGCGGAGATGCCGGTGGTGGTCCCGGAGGCTGCGTCCACGCTCACGGTGAACGCCGTGCGCTGGCTCTCGGTGT
>JAJYGW010000416.1 GCA_021790615.1 Actinomycetes bacterium
TGAGGGGGAGCGGGTCCGCTGCCGTTGCGGACCAGGTCGTGGAGACCGTGGAGCTCTACCGCGTGGCCATGCCACTCCGCAGTCCCTTCCGGTCGAGCCGAGACCGCACCGTGGTGCGCGAGCTGATCCTCGTCCACGTCATCGGCGATCAGGCGGACGGCTGGGGCGAGTGTGTCGCGCCGAGCGCGCCGACCTACACCGCCGAGTACGCCTGCGGGGCGGCTGCGGTGCTCACCGAGCATCTCCTGCCGCGCCTCGCTGGCGGCCGGTGCCCGAGCCTCGAGCTCGCCGGACGCCTCGCACCGGTCCGCGGCCACCCGATGGCGAAGGCCGCGCTCGAGGTCGCCTGGCTCGACGCCGAGCTGCGCGCCGCGTGCGTCAGCGCGAGCGAGTGGCTCGGCCTGCGGCGCAGCCGGGTGCCGGCGGGGGTCGCCGTCGGGATGCCGGGCGACGCCCCGCCAGAGACCGCCGCCGAGCGCGACCGCGCCGTCGATGCGCTGCTCGAGGAGGTCGAAGGGCACCTCGCCGCCGGCTATCGCGCCGTCAAGGTGAAGATCGCCCCCGGGTTCGACCTGGCCCCCCTGGTCGCGCTGCGCGACCGGTTCGGCCCAGCGCTCGACCTCGGCGCCGACGCGAACGGGGCGTACACACGAGCGGGCGCGGAGGCGCTCGTCGCGCTCGACGACCTCGGGCTCGCCTATCTCGAACAACCGCTCGACCCCGAGGACCTGCTCGGTTCCGCGGCCCTCCAGCGCGTGCTCCGCACCCCGGTCTGCCTCGACGAGAGCCTCTCCTCCCCTGCGGCGGCGATGCTCGCCTTCGAGCTGGGAGCCGGGGGGCTCGCCAGCCTGAAGGCCGGCCGGCTCGGCGGCCTGGTTGCGACCCTCCGCCTGGCGGAGTGGGCCTCGAGTCGGGGGGTCGGCTGCCGCGCCGGGGGCATGCTCGAGACGGGTGTCGGCAGGGCGCTCGCCGTGGTTGTCGCCGCCCTCGACGCCTGCAACGTCGTCGGCGAGCTCTCCGCCTCGGACCGGTACTTCGCCGAGGACCTCGCCGGCCCGTTCTGCCTCGACGAAGGGCAACTCAGCCTCCCACCGGGACCGGGCTTCGGGGTCACCCCCTTCCTCGACGTGCTCCGTGAGCGAACCGTGGCGCGTCAGGAGGTCCGGCTCGCCTGATCCTCCACCGCCGGGCTCGGTGTCCGGTCCAGGAGCGGCACGACCGCTGCGTCCGCCCACAGCCGTTCCAGACCGTAGAGCGCCCGGGTCTCCGGCTGGAACAGGTGGACCACGACCTCGCCGTAGTCGAGGAGCACCCACGCGGCCTCGTCGAGACCCTCCACCCGCGTCGGGCGGCGCCCGAGCGCGACCTTCACCTGACGCTGCACCCCGTCTGCGAGGGTCTTCACGTGACGAGCGCTCGTCCCGGTCACGAGGAGGAAGGCGTCTGCGAGCACGAGTGTCGGGCCGACGTAGAGCGCGAGGAGCGAGTCGCCCTTCTTCTCCAGCGCGCCAGCCGCCGCGTGACGCAGGAGCGAGACGACGTCTCCGTCGGGGCGGAGTTCGTCGGGCTCGGCCGAGCCCTGGCCGCTCTCGATCGCCGCGACGTCGCTCAGCTCGCCCGCTCCGGCTCGGCTCGCTGCATGGTGCTCGTCATCTGTCCTCAGCGTACAGCCGGTGCGTGCGGATCCAGCGGATCGCGGGATCTGGCACCAGGAACTCGAGCGGACGCCCGTCGCGCGCGCGGGCACGCAGGTCGGTCGAGGAGACGTCGAGCGCGGGCATCCCGGCGTCGACGACCCGCCAGGGGGCCTGCAGGCGGGGGCGAGGGACGCCGGGGCGGTTGACGACGACCACCGTCGCCAGCGCCGCGACGTCCTCCACCCGCTCCCAGGTGTCCAGCTCGGCAGCGACGTCCGCCCCCACCACGAGGAAGAGCTCGTCGTCGGGGTGCAAGCGTCGCAGCTCGGTCAGGGTGTCCACGGTGTAGGAGTTCCCCCCGCGGCGGAGCTCGAGGTCGCTCGCCTCGAGCCCGTCGATCCCCTCCACGGCGGCGGCCACGAGGTGGTAGCGGTCCCGCGCTGCGGTGATCGAGCGTTGGCCGGTCTTCTGCCAGGGTTGGTTCGCGACGACGAGGAGGACCACGTCGAGCTGGGCGGCGTGCCGGGCGTTCACCGCCGCGACCAGGTGTCCCACGTGGATCGGATCGAACGTTCCCCCGAAGACGCCGACCCGCATCTGGGCAGCATAGGTGCCGCGGGCCCGAGCGACGGGGAAGCGACCGGACATCCCCGTCGAGCCCCGCGGCGGCTTCCGCCCAACGCCGACACCCGGACAGCCCGGGGGGCCCGGCCTCACGACCGCGCGTCGCCGGCGGGAGCACCACCCGCAACGCGCGCGGATTGCCAAAGCGGCGAGGATCGGGGAGGCTGAAGGGGGTGAGCACCCCCGTCCCCTCGTCCCACGACGCCGACCAGGGCTGGCGGCCCGGCAGCTGGCGAGAGCGGCCGACCGCCCAGCAGCCCGACTGGCCTGACCTCGACGCACTCGAGGCCGAGTGCAAGGTGCTCTCGGGCCTCCCGCCTCTCGTCTTCGCCGGCGAGGCGCGCCTGCTCACGGGTGCGCTCGCCAGGGCTGCCGCCGGGAAGGCCTTCCTGCTCCAGGCCGGGGACTGCGCCGAGTCCTTCGCTGAGTTCTCCGCCGACGCCATCCGGGACAAGCTCCGCGTCATCCTCCAGATGGCGGTGGTCCTCACCTACGGCGCCGGCGTTCCGGTCGTGAAGCTGGGACGCATCGCCGGGCAGTTCGCCAAGCCCCGCAGCGCCCCGACGGAGCGCGTCGGGAACCTCGAGCTCCCGGCGTTCCGCGGGCACATCGTCCACGACGACGCGCCGACGCTCGAGGCCCGCCGACCGGACCCCGCTCGCCTCGTCGCCGCCTACCACCAAGCCGCATCGACGCTCAACCTGCTGCGCGCCTTCACCAAGGGTGGCTTCGCCGACCTCTCCCAGGTGCACAACTGGAACCGGGAGTTCGTCGCTGCGAGCCCCGAGGGCCGTCGCTACGAGGCGATCGCCTCCGAGATCGACCGTGCGCTCGCGTTCATGACGGCGTGCGGGATCGACCTCGAGCGGGAGGCGGGGCTCCATCAGGTCGACTTCTGGACCAGTCACGAGGCGCTGCTGCTGCCCTGGGAGGAGGCACTCACGCGTCGTGACTCCCTCACCGGCGACTACTACGACTGCTCGGCGCACCTGGTCTGGCTGGGCGAGCGAACCCGTGCCCTCGACGGCGGCCACGTCGAGTTCCTCTCCGGCGTCCACAATCCCCTTGCCGTGAAGCTGGGGCCGTCGGCGACTCCCGCCGAGGCGCTCGCCCTCGCGAAGCGGTTGAACCCACGGCGCATCCCGGGCCGGCTCACCTTCGTGACGCGCATGGGCGCAGAGTCGATCTCGTCCCGGCTCCCGCCGCTGCTCCGAGCGGTCCGGGAAGCCGGCGAACCGGTGCTCTGGGTCTGCGACCCGATGCACGGGAACACCTTCACCGCACCGGACGGCCGCAAGACCCGCAGCTTCGAAGCGGTGATGGCCGAGATCGCCGGGTTCTTCGCCGCACACCGGGCAGTCGGCACCTGGCCCGGAGGGGTGCACGTGGAGCTGACCGGCGACGACGTGACCGAGTGCCTGGGCGGCGGCGCGGACATCGGCGAGGACCAGCTGGCACTCCGCTACACGACGACCTGCGACCCCCGCCTCAACGCGAGCCAGTCCCTCGACCTGGCGTTCCGGGTCGCGGAGCTGCTGCGAGCAGGCGACTGAGCCGGCGGGCGCGCCACCGCCCGTGGAGCCACCCCGCCACCTCCTGCGCCACGTCGACCCACCGCTGCTGGCGGCGCTCGCCGTCACTGCCGGCAGGCCCGACGCCCTCGCCGTCGAGCTCGCCCCGGACCCCACGAATCCGCTCGACCCGACCGGCGGCTGGACCGCCGGCACCCTTCGGGCTGCGACTGCCTCCGCCCGCTCCCTCCTCGGTGCGTTCCGACCGGATGGCGTCCGGACCTCCTCGGAGCACCCCGGCGGTCTCCGTCGAGGGGATGCGCTGGTCTCGGACGCCCTCGACTGGCTGCTCGGCCCCGTCCCCGAGGCAGAACAGCCGATGTGGCGCGAGGAGCTCGGCGCCGAACCCGACGCTCGCGCCCCGAGCGCCACGGTTCGACGCGCCGACGGGAGGCCCCTCTCGGTCCTCGTGGTCGGTGCCGGGATGTCGGGCCTGCTCGCGGCCCACCGCCTCGGTCAGGCCGGCGTGGACTGTGTGCTGGTCGAGCGCGACGCCGGCGTCGGAGGCACCTGGCGCGCGAACAGCTACCCCGGCTGCCGCGTGGACGTGCCGAGCCACCTGTTCAGCTACTCCTTCGCCCAACGCGCGGACTGGCCCCCGCACTA
>JAJYGW010000206.1 GCA_021790615.1 Actinomycetes bacterium
GATGCCTCGGGCCGCTGCGCGTCGGAGCACATCGTCTGGGTCGACGTCGAGCGCCATCTCTCGCCACCGCTCGAGCCGAGCCTTGGCGTCGGCGACCCGGCCACGTCGAGACAGCACCGCAGGAGCGAGGGTGCCGGCACACACCTGCGCCCACCGGCGTTGTGCAGGATGTGCCTCGAGCAGCCTGCGCAGGGTCGCGTGCCCCATCCCCGGCAAGCCACAGAGCGCGACGACGTACGCGACGTCTCCGTCGGCTCGACAGATCGAGCCCGCGCCACTCGCGTACCGAAAGCCCTCTTCAACGCGGTGCGCCCCGTCGGCACGTGCGTTGCGGCTCATGCTGCTCGCCCACCGAAGAGGACCTCGCGGCCTGAGCGCAGCTCGAGCGCTACTGCGGTGTGCTCGGCGCCGACGACCTCGCCGGTGCCGTCGAGATCGGCGAGAGTCCTCGCGACGCGACGGACACGATCCAGTCCGCGTGCACTCAACTCGCCCGAGCGCACGCGCTCCACGAGCAACCGTCGGGCAGGTCCAGACAGCGGGGCGAGCTCGTCGAGATGATGGGACGGTATCTCCGCGTTCGACCGCACCCCGCGCTCGCGCGCGAGCTGGCGGGCTGCTGCGACACGTCCTGCCACCGCTGCGGAGCACTCACCCCTCGGTTCCCCGAGCAGCTCGAGCGCGCCCGGCCGTTCGACCGGCACGGCGAGGTCGAAGCGGTCGAGCAACGGCGCCGAGAGCCGCCGTAGATAGCGCTCACGCATCGCGGGCGAGCAGCGACATGCGCCAGGACGACCACCTTCCCCGCAGGGGCAGGGATTCGTTGCAGCAACGAGCACGAAGCGAGCCGGAAGCCGGATGCTCGCCCGCGCCCGCGCGACGAGGATGCTCCCGTCCTCGAGCGGTTGGCGTAGCGTCTCGAGCAGCGACGGCGGAAATTCGCCGAGCTCGTCCAGGAAGAGCACGCCGTTCGTCGCGAGACTTATCTCACCCGGGCGCATGCAGCTCGTTCCCCCTCCGAGCAGGGCGACTGCGGACGAGCTGTGGTGAGGCGCCCGGAACGGTGGCCGTTCGAGCAGCCCGGAGGAAGGTAGCGCCAGTCCCGCCGCAGAGTGCACCTTCGTCGCTTCGAGGGCCTCGATCGGCCCGAGCGGCGGGAGCAGGCCCGGCAGGCAGCGAGCGAGCAGGGTCTTTCCTGCGCCGGGCGGACCTGCGAGCAGAAGGTGGTGGCCGCCGGCGGCCGCGACCTCGACCGCACGGCGCGCGACCACCTGACCACGGACGGACTGCAGGTCGACGGAGCCGGCCCCGGTGTCGTCCGGAGACGAGGGCACGGGCACCGTGACAGGAACGTCGGGCCACGTACCGTGCCCTGCCAGGACGTCGACCACCTCGGAGAGGGAACGCGCTCCGAGCGCCCGGACTCCAGGTACCAGCCGAGCCTCGGCGAGAGATCCGAGCGGTACGACGACAGCTTCGGCACAGACCGAGTCGACGAGGGCGAGCATGCCCGGGACGATGCGCAGCGACCCGTCGAGGCCGAGCTCGCCGAGGAACGCACACCCGCTGGTGGCCTTCGGTTCGATCGCTCCGGTGGCCAGCAGCAGACCGACTGCGATCGCTAGGTCGAGACCGGCACCGGCCTTGCGGATCCCCGAGGGTGCGAGGTTGACCGTGACGCGCTGCAGCGGCCAGGCGAGGCCACTCGACAGAAGTGCCGCACGGACGCGGTCCCGTGCCTCGCGACAGGCTGCGTCAGGCAGGCCGACGATCGCGAACCCGGGAAGCCCTGCCGAGACGTGCACCTCCACTGCGACAGGCCGCCCTTCCACTCCGAGCAATGTCGCTGCGGGAACGCTGGCGAGCACGTGGCGCCTCCATCGACGAGGGGGATGTCACGGTCACCCGGGGGCGACGACGGAGCGCACCGTAGTGGCAGGATGCTCGCTCGTGGTCGGGCCAGCACGCCGCGCGAGATACTCGCGCGGTGCCACGCCGCCATCCTCCATCTCGCGAGAGGGACACCCCGAGAGGCGCGACGTCACCTTCGCCCGCCAGAGCGGCACGCGCGCGGCCGGCCGGAGCGGCGGGGAGCTTCGAGGTCGACCCTCTCACCGGGACGGCGGCCGAGGTCCGGCGTGTCCAGCCGCTTGCGGCGCGCAAGCCGTACGCGTGCCCGGGCTGCCATCAGCAGATCGGGTCGGGTATCGGGCACGTCGTCGTCGTCCCACTCGCGCACCCGGGCGACCGCAGGCACTGGCACGCTGGCTGTTGGCGCGCACGAGAGCGCCGACAACCAGGGCGCTGAGGACCGGCAGCGTCGCCCTACTCTCGTCGCGGCACGGAAGTGCCAGCTCGGCGGGTAGAATGCCGACATGACGAGCGTGACCGTCCCCGCGTTGTCGCCGAGATGACCTCACAGGTACTCGGCGCCGCGCTGTTCGCGGGGTACAGCCGAAGCGAGGTCGTCGTGTCCTTGGTGTTCGCATGCGTCTTCGCCGGTCTCGGCTACCGCATGTCCTACCGGCACCGGCTCACCCGGGGCGTGACGCCGTGGCGCCTGCCCTCGGCCATCTGGGCACTGATCTGCTTCTTCCTCCAGCCTTTCGGCATCATCGTCGAGATCCTTGCCCAGGCGACGACGAAGTCGGCATACCCGTCGCGCGCCGTTCGAGCCCACGCGGGCACCCGCCCCTACGGTGTGTTCCCGGTAGCTCCGCCGGCTGGCGTCGCAAGCCCACAGCTCGCCGAGGCCCCACCCGCGCCGAAGGGACCGGCGGCGCCGACGAGCGACGTCGAAGGCAAGCCCGCGATGTTCGGCTGGTACCCGGACGTCATGTGCCGCCACACGGAGCGTTACTGGGATGGCCGGGGGTGGACGGATCTCGTTCGAGACGGCGAGGTCAGTGGATCGGACCCGATCTGAGCCCGACCGTGATGTGGTCGGCAGGAGCACCGGGTCCGAAAGCGAGCGTCGGTTGGCAGTAGGCCAGCATCGAGCGGTAGCGATCCCCCATCGCCGGCGCACCTCGCGGGAGCGATAGCCGAGGTCGCGTTCCCGTCCGACGTCGCCGCGAGCGACATCCCCTCAGCTCGAGCGCCCGGCGATGCCGGCTCGCCACGATGCAATGGTCGTCGCGCACTCGGTTCGCCAGCAATGTCGTCGAGCACGACACCGCTTGCACCAGCAACCTCGACGGCGACTTCGACTTCCTCTGACGACGTCTACGAGATCTGGGCGGGCGGCCCGCGAGGGCCAGTCGGACGGGCTCAGACATATTCGTGCACACGGCGACCCACACTGCGCGATGCTGAGAACCGTCGCAAGGCGCCGATTCGACGACGCGGCGCCCGGGACCGAGCTCCCCCACCGGACCAAGGAGGATGGACCCGTGACGGATACGGCTCAAGAGGTATCCCCGGCCCGCACCTATGAACCGCCGGCGCTTCCGGCATCGGCCGCATCCCCGGGGACGTTCCAGATCGTCCCGACCAGGGGACTACCGGTCGTCGCCATCGTCCTCGTAGGGCTGATCGCGACGATCGCGACGAACCGGCTATGGGCGATCGACTTCTTCCACGTCGTCGGAGGAGGCATGTGGACCGCCATCGACCTGTTCCTCGGCTTCGTGATCGGTCCCATCCTCGGCCGCCTCTCGATGCCGGCGCGGACGGAGCTCACAAAGCGGCTCATGCCGAAGATGATCCTCATCATGCCGACCCTCGTGGTGTGCACGCTGGCTGCCGGTTGGCAGCTCGCCCGGTACAAGGGCTACCTGTTGACGACCTACTCCCACCACGGTTGGATCGTGGTCTCTTTCATCGTGGTGGCAGTGATGGCTGTGGTGGCGTTGGGGGTCCTGGAGCCGGCGAACGTCGCCGTGCTCTTCGAGCTGAAGAAACCCCAGCCGAGAGGCGACGTGATCGGTCGGCTGATGCGACGGTTCATCCTCACCGCAGGAGTCACCGGTGCCATGCAGATCGTCACGCTCGTGATCATGACGAGGATCGCGACGACATGACTGTCGACGACAGTGCCCACACCCACTCCGCTAACCCTGGGCCGGCTGGCGCCGATCGGCATCTCCCCCCGATCGCCGAGCTCGTGGTGGCATCGGTCGCCCTCATGCTCGCAGGCGGTGTCTACCTTGCGGCCCACCTCCCCCGGCTGCCTCCGCTGGCACCCGCCGTCGGGCTGCTCGCCGCAGGCGGTGCTCTTACGCTCGTCGCGATGACGCTTATGAGTAGGATCCGTCAATTCGCTTGGGCGACGTTCTTCCAAGTCGCCCGGTGGGCGTTGGTCGCGTATGTCTCCATCGCCGCGATCCTGGGCTTCGTCTTCGTCTACGACCATACCCGCGGCTCGACGCTGACCGTGCTCATCCTGACGCTCGTCGTGTTCGCGATAGACGTACCGGTTGTGATCGCTTT
>JAJYGW010000019.1 GCA_021790615.1 Actinomycetes bacterium
CGACGGGGTCGGCGAAGCGGAAACCCCTGGGGGGACGTTTCCGCTGTCGCCCACCACGGCAGCACGCGTCGGAGAGGGTCCCGAAGAACCGGACGGCCAAGCCGTGGTGCTCGAGGGGATCCTGGCGCAGGCGCACGAGGCCACCAGCCAGAGTCGGGCCAATGCGGCGGTGCTGCGGGAGCTTGTCGGAGCGATCAGCGAGTACGGGGTCCACCTGCGATCGCACACCGCGGTGCTGCAACACCTGGCCGCGACCACCGACCAGCTCCAGGCGGCCGCGGCGCGGCTCGCCGGGGCGGTGGCAGAGCACTTTGAGGCGCGAGTGGTCCGGCCCTCTCGGGAGCAGTCGGGCCACGGTTCGGACATGCGGGCGATGGGCGAGGCTGCTGTTGGTGCACCAGCGGAGGCGCACGAGCACCTCGAGCAGGGAGCGCACCGAGCTGTGATCGACGCGGAAGCCTGGCGCGAACCGTTCACCGCGTCCGAGCTGCGTCACCCGAACCTGCCTCGGACAGCGAGCCGGTACATGGCCGACACCGTGGACAGCCTGCTCGATCGCGCCGCCGATGCGCTCGCCGTTGCCGAGCGGGAGCGGAACAGCCTTCGTGACCGGCTCATGGTCTTGGAAGCTCGGCTTGCCATCCTGAGCGCGCGCCGAGAGCCGGATCGGCCGCCGCATCTCGCCCAGGGCGACCTGCCGGTCCGCTTCACTCACGCACCTCCCTTCGCGAACCAGCCTGCAGCTGCCTCCCCTGCCCCAGACGAACCCCGGACGCCGGCGAGCCGCCCGTCACCCGGCGTCCCACCGGTGTGGGAGGTCACAGCGCCTCCAGCTCCCTGAGCGGCGCCGAAGTGTGACCAAGTTCCCTATCGCCGTGGGCCCGAAACGGTCATGGTCGTCTCATGGGACGCATCGTCGTCGGAGTTGACGGGTCGGCTTCCTCGAAGGAGGCGCTTGGCTGGGCTGCAGACGAAGCGGAGCGACGAGGGGATGTCGTCGAGGCCGTCTTGGCGTGGGAGAACCCGTACCGAGACATGTGGATTCCGTCCAACCCCCCGGGAGCGGACCCTCTGGCGCCGCTCCGCGGCGCTCTCGAGCGGACAGTCGCGGCCGTCGTCGGCGAGCACCCAGTTGTGAAGTTCGAGACCGTCGTCGTCGAAGGCCGCGCCGCCAGCGTCCTCGTCGATCGAGCGCAAGGTGCGGACCTGCTCGTGGTCGGGAACCGGGGCCACGGCGGGCTCGCCGGTGCCTTCCTCGGCTCCGTGAGCTTCAACTGCGCCGCGCACGCCTCCTGCCCCGTGGTCGTGGTGCGAGGGCAGCCCGGCTGACGCCAGTCGCCGGCACGGCCGGCTGACGCCCGCGGCCAAGGCTCAGCGACTGATGGGCATTCCCGGCGATCAGCTCGCGTACGAGACCACCCGAAGGCGGACGGTGACCTCGAGTGCCTCGAGCGCCTTCACGAGGTCCGGCGCGGGATCCGCCGAGAGGTCGGTGACCACGTAGCCGACGTCGCCACGGGTCCCGAGCAGCTCCCCCACCACGTTCAGTCCGTGCTCGGCTATCAGCGAGTCGATTTCAGCGAGAACGCCGGGCACGTTCTGATGGACGTAGAGCAGTCGGGACGGACCTGCCGGCTCGGGGACATCGAGCGGCGGCAGGTTCACGCTGAGCGACGTGTTCCCCTGGGCGAGGAAGCGAACGAGCTTGCTCGCCACGAAATTGCCGATGTCCTGCTGGGCTTCCTCGGTCGACCCGCCGACGTGCGGGGTGAGGATGACGTTGGGCAGACCCTGCAGCTCGGAGACGAACGGCTCGGAGCTGCTGGACGGCTCGCGGGGGAAGACGTCCACCGAAGCGCCCGCGAGATGTCCCGACACGAGGTGCGTCCGCAGCGCCGAGTGGTCCACCACGAACCCGCGGCTCAGGTTCAAAAAGAGGCTTCCGGGCTGCATCCGGGAGAACTCTTCTTCTCCGAACATCTCGCGGTTGGCCGGCCTGCCGTCGACGTGCAGGGTGACGATGTCGACCTTTTCGAGAAGCTCTTCCAGGGTGCCGCACGAGCGAGCGTTACCGAGGGCAAGCTTGTCGGCGGTGTCGTAGAACAGGACGCTCATGCCGAGAGTCTCCGCCACGACCGACAGCTGGCTGCCGATGTTGCCGTAGCCGACGATGCCAAGGCGCCGCCCGCGGATCTCGTGGCTGCCAGCCGCCGATTTGTCCCACTTTCCTGCATGCATGGCAAAGTTCTTGTCCGTCAGCCGACGGGTGAGAGCGATCATCTCGGCGATCGCCAGCTCCACGACGCTGCGCGTGTTGGAGAAAGGCGCGTTGAATGCCGCGACCCCGAGGCGCGTCGCGGACTGGAGATCGATCTGGTTGGTCCCGATGCAGAAGGCGCCCACCGCCAAGAGGCGGGGCGCCGAGTCCAGCACGGCCTCGGTCACCTGCGTACGCGACCTGATGCCCAGCACATCCACGTCGGCCAGACGCTCGCGCAGCTCGTCCTCACTCAAAGAGCGCGTTGTCGTCTCCACCTCGAGTCCCGCCGACTGGAGCACAGCGACCCCATCGGGGTGGATGTTCTCGAGCAACAGGGCGCGTCGACGGCTGGGATCGGGCGTCGACGCCATCCTGGACGGCCGAGACGGAGAGGGGGAGGCAGACGGAGAGCTCGGCATCACCGCCCGACGCTACCGCCCTCCTCGG
This sequence comes from Actinomycetes bacterium, assembly GCA_021790615.1. The sequence continues at coordinate 2,708 of JAJYGW010000019.1, forward strand.
CCGATTCGACCACGCCTGGCAGCGCCGCCACCGAGCTGATGACGTGCGTCGCCCCCGCCTCGACCAGGCGAGCCTCGCCGTCCGCGCCGGTGCGCACCCCCACGACGATCGACGCGCCGGCTCGCAGACCGGCCGTGACGTCGGCGACGGTGTCCCCGGCCACTGCGACGGCCTGGACCGCATCGACCCGGAGCCGGAGCACCGCCGCGAGCACCATGTCGGGGTACGGCCGCCCCCTGCCCGCGTCAGAAGGGCTCAGCGCGAGGTCAGCGATCCTCCCCCAATCGAGCGCCTCCAAGATGAGGTCCCTCGTGCGCTGGGAGAACCCCGTCGTGAGAGCGACGCGCACCCCGCGTGCTCGTAGCTCCTCGATGGCCTCTTCGGCACCGGAGATCGGCCGCAGGTCGGGGATCTTCGCTTCGTAGGCAGACTCGAACGCCCGGTTCGCCTCAATCGCACGCGCCTCGTCGACGAAGAGCGCCCGGAAGACCTCGATCTTCGCGGTCCCCATCGTGGCCCGAACGTGCACCAGCATGCCGGCGCGCCGCTCTTCGGGGACCTCGAGGGCGTCGAAGGCGGCGACGAACGCCTGTTCCACCACTCCTGCGTCCTCGACGGTGGTGCCGGCCATGTCGAGGCAGGCGAGCTGGATCACGCTCACGAGACGGCCCCGGCAGCGACCGTGGGAGTGGGCGTCAAGTGCGGTCCAACGACCCCGACGCTGGTCCGCGCTTGGCACGCTCGCCCCGCCACGCACGCTCGACCCGCTGCGCTCGCTGGTCGTCGCCCGCCGCGCCGATGATCTGGGAACGCAGCCCGGTCAACCACTGATCGGCTTCGCGCCACGCGACGTCAGCCTCCCTTCGGCGTTCCGGCGCGTGCCGGCCGCTCGCCGGATAGGACCCGAGGAACTTCACGTCGGCAAGGCTCGCTCGCAGGTCGCGCAGACAGTCCGCCACGACTTCGTCCGCGATGTGGCCTGCGAGGTCGATGGCGAAGCAGTACTCGCCCAGCCCCTGCTTGGTCGGACGCGACTCGAGCCGGGTCAGGTTGATGGCGCGGGCAGCGAACTGGCCGAGAATGCCGTGGAGGCTTCCCGGACGGTCCGCGTCCTGGAAGCAGACGATCGTCGTCCGGTCGTGGCCGGTCGGCGGCGGGATCCCGGCGTCTTTGACCGCGACGAACCGCGTCTGGTTGCCCTGGAAGTCCGCAACGTCCTCTGCGAGGATCACCAGGTCGTAGAGGTCCGCCGCGAGCCGCGGGGCGACGGCTGCGGCATGCCGGTCGGGGTGCTCCCCGAGCTGACGGGCAGCGTCCGCCGTGGAGTTGGCAGCGACCGTCTCTACACCCGGTAGCTGCTCTGCGAAGAATCGCCGGCACTGCGCGAGTGCGACGGGATACGAGAAGACGCGGCGCACGTCGCCGACGGACATGCCCCGAGGCGCCATGAGGTGGAGGCGCACGTCAAGCACGACCTCTCGCTGGATGAGGAGATCGACGTCGAAGATCAGCGCGTCGAGGGTGTCGCGTACCACGCCGTCGATCGCGTTCTCGATCGGCACGAAGCCGATGTCCACCATTCCCGTGCTCGCCGCCTCGAGCACGTCGCCGATCGTGCCCATGGGCTCGAGCGCCGCCGCCGCGTAGTCCTCCTGGGTGAGCAGCGCTTCCTCCGTGAAGGTCCCGAGAGGTCCGAGGAACGCGACGGACGACGGCGGGG
>JAJYGW010000227.1 GCA_021790615.1 Actinomycetes bacterium
AGTGCAGGAGGACGATCTCGCCGGGCGCGAGCGGGGCGTGGTTCCAGGTCTGGAGGCCCTGGCCGTTGTCGACTGCGCTCCACATCACGAGCGAGGTGAGCCCCGCGTTCACTGCTGCCTGCCAGACGGCGTCGTCCACGGCACCGTAGGGCGGGCGGCCGAGGGTAGGGCGGGTCCCGAACCAGCGGCGGAAGGCGACGCTCGCGCCCTCCCACTGTGCCTCGATCTGACCCGGCGAGAGCTGGGTCAACCAGGGATGCGAGACGGTGTGGTTCTGCACCTGCCCCCCGGCGTCGACGAAGGACCGCCAGAACGCGAAGTGCTCGGGGTCGTCGTCGCCGGCATCGCGGATCAGGAAGGTCGTGATCGGGAGCTGCTCCGCCCGGACGAGATCGAGCACACGCGGGTCGGGGAACCACCCGTCGTCGATGGTGAGGTAGACGGCCCGGCCTGCGGTCGGCCCGAAGAACTGGAGGGCGCTCGGGGGGGTGGGCTGCTGGCCCGGGGTGGTGGTGCTCGTCGTCGGGGGCTCGGTCGTCAGGGGCTCGGTCGTCGCCGTCGTCGGAGGCACGGTCGTCGCCGTGGTCCGGGTGTCGGTGGTCGATGGCCGCTCGGGGCTCCCCGTCCGACCCGGGTCGGTCGTGGTCGTCCTCGACTGGGTGGCCGCGGGCCGGTTCCTCCGCTGCGGGCGGGGTGCGGAGGGCGAGTCCGCGCTCGCCGGGGGGGTACTCCCGGAAGGGGTTGCGACCGGCGGGCTCGGGGGGACGGGCCGAGCCGTGTTGCCGGCTCGTGAGCCGGCATCGGACTCGAGGCGGACCGCCGCCAGTGCGGCGAAGGTCGCGGTGGCGGCACCGAGGCCGAGACGGAGCACGCCGCGACGATCGATGCGCGGGATGTCTCGAGGGGGAGGATGCTCGGTCACGCAGCAGAGACCCACGGCCTCACCGGCCGGTTCCGCGGCTCGGGTGGGCGTCCGGCTCGGGCGGAGGTGCAAATGGGGCGGACCCAGCGCTGACGGGGACCCAGCGCTGACGGGGACCCAGAGCCGAGGCGGGCCTGCCTCTCAGTCGGGCGTGGGCCACCAGTCGGGCGCCGGGAGGAGGAGCTCGACGTTGCGGTCCTTCGCCAGCCCACGTCCCGGCTCGCCGCCACGGCGCCACTGCTCGTTCGCCGCCAGCTCGCGGTGGCGGGACGCCGCTGCCACGACCCAGCGGGGAAGCCCGAAGGCTGCCTCGGCATCGCCGGGGTGTGCGGGCGCGTCGTGGTCGAGAAGGGTGGACCAGAGCGAGAGCGAGCCGTCGCGGTTGTCGACGAGCTCGACCAGGCGTGCCTGGCAGGGCCAGTCGGCGACCGAGCCAGTCGTGATCGACCAGAGGCCCCCTCGGCCACCGGGTCGCCGGAGGCACTCGACGCGATGGCGATGGGTGTGGCCCGAGAGCCAGGCCACGACGTTCGGGAAGCGGTGGAGCAGGGCGACCACCTCCGTGCCGGCGTGGTTGCCCGCTCGGAGGGTCTCGGGCCCGTGGTGCGACGCGACGACGACGAGCCGGTCGGTTCCCGAGCCGGAGACCCGGCGCCCGTTCGGGGCCAGGAAGTGGCGGTGGCACTCGACGAGGCGCTCCTCGAGCCATGCAAGCTGTGCATCGTCGATGCTGCCGTCAGCGCCGCCCTCGGGGTGCGCGGTGTCGAGGACCACGATCCGCACGGGCTCCAGGCCGTCGTAGGCGTAGTAGGCGGTGCCGGCGGCGAGGTTGGTGGCGTCGAAGCCGTGGCCCGCTGGCCGTGCGCCGGTCCGGAGGTGGGCCGCCACGAAGGAACCCGGGCCGAGCAGGCGCCGCCGGGCATCGGGGCTCACCGCGACCGTCGGGCCGGCCTCGAGTGCCCGGCTGAAGAAGCCGGCAGGGTCCTCGAGCAGTGTCCGCACGGGGTCCTCGCCCGGGGCGAGGGCGGGCATGGCGAGTGGCTTCCGCCCTCCTGCGGCCAGGCGGTCCAGCGCCGCGCGAGCCCGCCCGAGGGGTGCCATGCCCTGGAGGAGGGCCTCGTGGTTGCCGTGGCACGCGAGCCAGGGGAGCCCCAGTCCCGGGGCTTCGAACGCCCCGCCGTCGGGGAGGAGGGGTGTCGTCGGATAGCCGAGGTCTCGCCGGAAGCGGTCGGTGGCGGCGCCGAGCTGGTAGTAGTCGTCGAAGGTCGCCGCGCTCGGCTCGGCGAGGCCCTCCGGCGCGGCGGGCCACAAGGGAGTGAGCGGGCCACCGTCGAGCAGGGCGAGATACCAGTCGAGCTCGTTGTGCGCCGCGTTGTCGAGGACGTCCCCGGTGAGCAGTGCGAGCGCCGGTGCGACTCCGGCGTGGGGGCCGGCCCCGAGCGCCGAGACCGTGGCGACGAGCTGGGCGACCGCCGGGCGGACGAGCAGCTCCTGTGGTCGCTGGGCAGGGAGCAGTGGCCGGTAGGCCGGGTCGGCAGCGAAACGCTCGGCGAACTCCATGCGCAGCGGCGACACCGGATCGACCAGCTGGAAGTCGGAGAGCTGGGCGAGCGAGAGGAGGCCTCGGGGTGCGCGGGTGGAACCGGCTGTCGCGGCGGCGAGCTCCTCCCGGCGCAGGTGTGGCTCTCCCGGCCCGGGGGAGAGGGGCGCGTAGAGCCAGCGATCCTGGCGGGACCCGGCATCCGGCGGGGAGAGCGCGCCCCGGGGGCCGAGCGTCGAGGTCGAGGTGTCCAAGGAGCGGGTGTCGGATCAGGCGGGGAGCTCTGCCACGACCGGATCGGCCTCGGACCGGTCGCTCGCGAGGACGCGGCCCGCGCCGGGCCGGATGGACAGCGCGACCGCCGTCCCTGGTGTGAAGGCGTCGGCCGCGGCACTCTGGACGTCGGCCGCCACGACTGCGCCGTCGCCGAGGTCGACCCAGAGCCGCGTCACTGCCCCGAGGAAGGAGGTGCCGACCACCCTCCCGCCGATGCCGTCGGCAGTGCCGTCGGCGCCAGCGAGGCTCGGTACGAGCGCCTCGGGGCGCACGAGGAGGCGCGTCTCCGCTCCCGCGACGAGCGAGAGCGGCTCTGCGGTCTCGAGGCGCCGGCCCCGGTGCTCCACGATCCCGGCGGCCGGGTCCACCACGCGAACCGTGAGGCGGTTCACCGTGCCCACGAACTCGGCGACGAAGGGGGTGGCGGGACGGCGGTAGACCTCTGCGGGGGTCCCGACCTGCTCGAGGCGCCCCTGCGACATGACCGCGACGCGATCGGAGATGGACAGGGCCTCCTCCTGGTCGTGGGTGACGTAGAGGGTGGTGATCCCGAGCTCCAGTTGGATCCGGCGGATCTCCTCGCGGAGGTTCACCCGCACTTTGGCGTCGAGGGCCGACAGTGGCTCGTCGAGCAGGAGCACCGAGGGTTCGATCGCGAGCGCGCGCGCGAGCGCGATGCGCTGCTGCTGCCCGCCGGAGAGCTGGTAGGGATAACGACCCGCCGCGGAGGCGAGGCCGACGAGCTCGAGGAGCTCCGCGACCTTCGCTGCCCGGGCGGCCTTGGCCTGCCGGCGGACGCGCAGCCCGAACTCGACGTTCTCCGCGGCCGTCAGGTTCGGGAAGAGGCTGTAGGCCTGGAAGACCATCCCCATGTCCCGCTTGTTCGCCGGGACGTCGGTCACGTCCCGGCCTGCGACCTGGACCCGGCCGGAGGTGGCGACCTCGAAGCCGGCCACGATGCGCAGTGCCGTCGTCTTCCCACAGCCGGAGGGGCCGAGGAGGCTGACGAGCTCGCCCGAGGCGAGCTCGAGGTCGAGCCCGTCGAGGGCCGTGACGGTGCCGAAGCGCTTGTGGAGTCCCTGGAGGGCGAGCGTGGCCATGGCTAGCGAGTCACTCCGATCTGGACCTGGCGGGCGACCGATCCCTTGCCGCCGCCTGCCCGCCCGAGCACGAGGACCAGGCCACCCATGGCGAGCCAGGTGAGGGCGAAGCTGATGAGGGCGAGCGCCGCCGCGCCGGTGGCTGCGGTCATCCCGACGGTCTCGATGTAGACGCCGAAGGTGTTGAAGAGGAGCAGGCTCGCGATGGTGAACTCGCCCATCACGATCGCGAAGGCGAGCAACGCACCCGAGATGATCGCCGTCCGCAGGTTCGGGAGGATCACCCGCCAGAGCGTGAGCGCCCACCCGGCCCCGAGGCTGCGAGCCGCTTCGGTGAGGGTGTGGACGTCGATCGCACGCAGCCCGGCGTCGAGCGCCCGGTAGCGGAACGGGAAGGAGCGCACGACGTAGAGGACGACGAGGATGTTCGGCGAGCCGATGAACCAGCTCGGCGCCTTGCGGAACACGTTCTCGACCCCGACGGCGAGCACCACGGGCGAGACCACGAAGGGGCCGAAGGAGAGCGCCTCCATCACCGGGCGGAGCTTCGGCAGGCGGAGCCGGACCCAGT
>JAJYGW010000201.1 GCA_021790615.1 Actinomycetes bacterium
CTACACGATCTTCTACTACCGAGCGCTCGGCATTGTCGTCGTGCTCGGACTCGTGACGACGGCCGCCTTCCTCTACGGCCTGATCGCAATACTCGGCCAGTCCTCGATCGGGCTCACCTTGGACCTATCGGGGGTGACGGGTCTCATCGTCTCGGTCGGCATCACCGTCGACTCCTACATCGTGTACTTCGAACGTCTGAAAGACGAGGTACGGGCCGGACGCTCGGTGCGCGCCTCGGTGGACCGTGGCTTCAAGAGCGCCTACCGCACGATCCTGTCGGCGGACGCGGTGTCTTTCATCGGCGCCCTCGTCCTCTGGCTGCTCTCGGTGGGCTCGGTCCGCGGCTTTGCCTTCATGCTCGGATTGTCGACCGTGGTGGATGTGGTGACCGCGTACGTCTTCACCCGGCCCTTCGTGATGTTGCTCGGCCGCAACCGGATCTTCACCGAGGCGCGCCACCTCGGCGTGGCCCGGGGCCTTGCCCGCGGGGCGAGCAATGAGGTGGCGGCATGAGCCCCGAGCGCATTCGACCCGGATCGGCCCGTCGCCCGAACCAGGACGGGCCGCCGGCTCCGGAAGAAGAAGTCGCCGAGCTGCCTGAAGAGGAAACTCTCGCTGAACCCGCGGCGCCCGAAGCCTTCGTGGACGACGCACCAGAGCTCGTCATTGGGGCCGAGGAGGCGGACGACGAGTCCGACCTGGCGGGGGAGCACGGGGTCGCCGCAGGCGTCGGAGATGAGGATGCCGACAGCGACGAGGACGTTGAGGTCGTCTCGGAAGGAGACGGCGCGGACGTGCTCGAGGCGCCAGCCCTCGCAGGTCCCGCGCTGCGCCCGCGCCGAGCGCCAGCACCGGCCGCTTTTGGGACGTCAGAGGAACGCACCGAGGAGCCTCTCGCGACCCTCGATGACGGGCGCACGCCCGCCGACCGCCATCTGTCGGCCTTCCGCCGCCTCTACCTTGGCCGTACCCACTTCGACTTCGTGCGCCGGCGCCGGGTGTGGTTCACGATCTCGGGGATCATTCTGCTCGCCGGGGTGATCTCGCTCGGCGTGCGGGGCCTCAATCTGAGCATCGACTTCGTGGGTGGGACCTCATGGACCGTGCCAGCCAAGACCCTGCACGGTACTTCGACCACCGCCGTCAACGATGCTCGTAACGCGGTGACCCCCTACGGCCTCGGTGGTGCCACGATCACCGAGCTCGGCTTGGGCTCGAACGCCACCATCCAGGTCTCGGCCAAGCTCGCCACCTCGGGGAGTGCGGCGGCGACGAACAAGCTTCAAGACGAGGTCGCAACGGCACTTGGCAAGTTGACGCACACCGGCGCGGAGTCGGTGAGCATCACCTCGATCGGCCCATCCTGGGGCACGGAAATCACGAAGAAGGCGATCGAGGCGCTGATCGTCTTCTTCATCCTGGTCGCGATCTACATCTCGATCTTCTTCGAGTGGCGCATGGCGCTGGCGGCGATCATCGCCGTGGCCCATGACGTCCTCGTCGTCATCGGCATTTACTCCCTGAGTGGCCTCGAGGTCAGCCCGGACACGGTCGTCGCGGTGTTGACGATCCTCGGATACTCCCTCTACGACACGATCGTCGTCTTCGACCGTGTCCGAGACAACGTGCGCCAGCTCGGTCCGAGCAATAAGTTGACGATCTCCGACCTCGTTAACTTGTCAATGAACCAGACGCTGGCGCGCTCGATCAATACCTCACTCGTCGCCATCTTGCCGATCCTCGCCGTGTTGATTCTTGGCGCGGAGATCCTTGGTGCCACGACGCTCGAGTACTTCGGTTTCGCCCTTTTGATCGGGTTGACGAGCGGGGCCTACTCCTCGATCTTCATCGCCTCGCCGCTGGTGTCGATGATGAAAGAGCGCGAGCCGCGTTGGCGGACGGTGCGCGAGCGCCTGGCCCAGCGCGGCGGGGACCGCCTCTTGCTCAGCCCGGCCGACATTGCGGCGGGTATCCTCACCCCCGAGGGCGGCATCCAGCGTCCCGTGCGTGATCGGGCGGCTCGCCAAGGTGCCAGCCAGGGTCGGCTGCGCCCGAGTGGTGCGCCGGCGCGCCCCCAAGCAGTCGGTGAGGATCTGCCGCCTGCCCGCGTGGAAAACGGCGCGCGCGCGGCTGCTGGCGCGCGCGGTCCAACAGGGCGCAACGGCGTCAGTCGCCCACCTTCGCGTAACCGGCGAAAAGGGGGCCGGCGCTGATCGACGTTCGCGCCGCGCGCCAGGACCCCGGCGCGTTCCGGGCCGCCGTCGCACGAAAAGGTGGCGCTGCGTCCTTCGACGCGCTGCTCGTCGCCGACGAGGCCTGGCGCCAGGCGACGTCGGCGGTCGAGGGGCTGCGGGCGATGACGAAGCTGAAGGGCAAGCCGGACGCTGCCCAGCTTGCAGGGCTCGCCGAGGTGAAAGCGCAGCTGCGCGTCGCTGAAGCGGAGCTCGAGCAACGCCGAGCCGAGCGGGACCGACTCCTCGGCCTGGTGCCGAACCCCCCCGACGCCTCGGTGCCCGATGGGGGCGAGGACGAAGGGACGGTGCTCCGCCTCGTCGGCGAGCGCCCCTCGTTTGCCTTTTCCGTGCGGGACCACCTGGCACTTGGTGGCTTTGACGTCGAGCGCGGGGCACGCCTTTCCGGTTCGCGCTTTGCCTACCGGGTCGGGGCGGTGGCGCTCGTCGAGCTGGCGCTCTACCGGATGGCGCTCGACCGGGTGGTGCGCGCCGGCTTCGTGCCGATGCTGCCCCCCGTGCTCGTGCGCGAGGAGGCGATGTATGGCACCGGCTTCTTGCCGACTGAGGAGTCGAACCTGTACCGGGTCGAGCCCGACGGGCTCTATCTCACGGGGACTTCCGAGGTGGCGCTCGCCGGGTACCACCAAGGTGAGATCCTCATCAGCGAGGACCTCCCGTTGCGCTACGCGGGCTACTCCACAAATTTCCGGCGCGAAGCCGGGGCGGCGGGGCGAGACACCCGCGGAGTCTTCCGGGTGCACCAGTTCGACAAGGTCGAGATGTTTGTCTGGACGCTTCCGGAGCGCTCGAGTGAAGAGCACGAGGCACTGCTCGCCATCGAAGAGCGCCTGGCATTCGAGCTTGGGCTCACCTACCGGGTCGTGAACATCGCCGCCGGCGATCTCGGGGCGCCCGCCGCCAAGAAGTACGACATCGAGGCGTGGATCCCGAGCCAGGAGCGCTACCGCGAGATCAGCTCGTGCTCGAACACGACCGACTACCAGTCGCGCCGCCTCGGGACGCGGGTGCGCGAGGGCAAAGAGCTCCGTTACCCACACACGCTGAACGGCACGGCGATGACCGCCCGTTGGCTGATCGCACTACTGGAAAGCTTCCAGGACGAGCACGGAGCGGTTGCGATCCCCGAGGCGCTCGTCGCGTTCGGTGCCCCGGCACGCCTCGAGGCAGATGCTTGTTGAGGTGGGCTCAGGTGCCGAGCACGCTCGGAGGCAGCGGGCCGAAGTGATCGAGGGGCCCCGGCCCTGCCCCGAGCCGCCAGGGCGCGGCTCGCTCGATCGCGACCGCGACGTAGGTCTTGGCGCGATTGATGGCATCGAGGAGGCCGAGACCGAGCGCGAGATTGGCGGCAATGGCCGCAGAAAGCGTGCACCCGGTGCCGTGCACGTTCTCGCTCTGGATTCGCGGGGAGGACAGCACCGTCTCGTCGGTGCCGTCAAAGCAGAGATCGATGGCCTGATCGCCGACGAGATGACCACCTTTTACCAGGCAGCATTGCGCTCCGAGAGCGACGACCTCACGCGCTGCCGTGCGCATCTCCTCGAGACTGCGGACTCGATGGCCCGTCAGGGCCTCGGCCTCGGACAGGTTCGGGGTCACCACGCTCGCATGGGCGATGAGCTGGTGGTAGGCGGCGATGGCGTCGCCGGCGACGAGACGCGCGCCTGAGGTGGCCACCATCACTGGGTCGACGACCAGCGGGCCGAGCGCGCCCTTCGCGGCCTGCTCGGTGACCACGGCGATGAGCTCGGCGCTCGCCAGCATCCCGGTCTTGGTCGCTGCGACGCCGAGGTCGCCGAGCACGGTGTCGATCTGCAGGGCGAGGAAACCCGGCTCGGTGAGCTCGGTGCCCCGGACGCCGGTCGTGTTCTGGGCGGTGAGGGCGGTGATGGCGAGCGCGCCGAAGACGCCGTGGGCAGAAAAGGTGCGCAGGTCCGCGGCGATACCGGCGCCGCCGCCGGAGTCGACCCCGGCGATCGTGAGGGCGACCGGGGGCGTCGGTGACATCGTCGTCATCGAGGTCATGGTAGGGGGTCCTGCGGCGGCGGAGCGACGAGGCTGCCAGCGGGTACGATCACCGTGGTGACGGCATCGCTCGGGCTGACAGGCACGAGCGACTCGGTACTTGCGATCGCCTTCGTCATCATTGTGCTGC
>JAJYGW010000099.1 GCA_021790615.1 Actinomycetes bacterium
GAAGGCAGCCAAGACCGCTGCTTCAACAAACGCGAGCACCAAGGCGGCGGCGAGCTCGGTGAAGGCCGGCGCACCGAGGAGGCGGGCGTCAGCGTCTTCGGAGGCAGCTACGAAGAGGCCGGCCGCTGCTGCTGCTGCTGCTCCTGCGAAGCCGGCAGCCACCAGGGTGACGGCGAAGGCGAAGGCCGGCACGGCCGAGGCCGGTACCGCCAAGAAGGCCGGCGCGGTCCGGAAGGAAGCGGCGGAGAAGAAGGCCCTGGCGGCCAAGGCCGGCACCGCCAAGAAAGCCGGCGCGGTCCGGAAGGACGCAGCGGGGAAGAGGGCCGTGCCGGCGAAGCAGGAGGCGCCTGCGAAGAAGGACGCGCCGGCCGCCAAGGCGACCAAGGCCAGCCAGTCGACGAAAGGACCGTCGTCGCCGGCAACGCCTGTCGCGCGAGCGTCCGGCAAGGCGGCTCGTCCGAGCAAGGCTGCGTCACCAGACAAAGCTGCGACGCGGGGCAAGAAGGTAGCGGCGCCTCACAAGACCGCTGAGAAGGCTGCAGGTGGCACGAACGCCTCGAAGGCTGCGGCAGGGACGGCGACCCTCGAGAAACGACTCGCGGCTCCAGCGCCGGCCCGTGAGGCCGCTCCGGCGCGCCCGGGTAGCAACGGGGGCGGGCTGCTCAGCCGGAGGACGAAGCCGATCGAGCGACGGACGGAGGGATACACCGACGAGAGGTGGCTCGCACACCGGCGCCACGCGCTCGAGGCCGAGCGGGACACCTACGTCGAGCAGGCGCGCTCGCTGCGTGCCGAAGCCGAGTCGCTCGTGGAGGAGATGGAGCCGGGCGACATCCAGTTCGACGACGAGTCCGGTGAGGGCGGGACCGTGACGGTCGACCGTGAGAGAGACCTGGCACTGTCGGCCCAGGCGATGCAGGCGGTCGACGAGATCGACCACGCCTTTGCGAAGATGGCCACCCAGACCTACGGCATCTGTGAGAATTGCGGGCGGCTGATCCCGAAGCCGAGGCTGGAGGCACTCCCGTTCGCTCGCCTGTGCATCGATTGCAAGAGCGGGGGGCTGTCGCGCCGCTGAGCACCGAGGACTCGCCGGGGGCAGGTGCGAGGGGCGCTCGACCGGAGCGCCGGCGGCGACTCGTCCTGCTCGGGATCGTGGCTGCGCTCGTCCTCGGGCTCGACCAGCTCACGAAGTCGCTGGCCGTCGCACACCTGCAGGGACACAACGTCCGCATCGTCGGTCCGATCGGGTTCCGCCTCGAGTACAACTCCGGCGTCTCCTTCTCGCTCGGCACCGGCCTGACGGGACTGATCATCGTCGTCGTGGTCGTGCTCGTGGGCACGATCATCTGGTTCGCCCGCCGCGTCCCGAGCACCCAGGCAGCGGTCGCCGTCGGGATGATCCTCGGCGGCGCCATCGGCAACCTGCTCGACCGCCTCGTGCGCGGTCACCACGGGGCCGTCGTCGACTTCCTCTACACGAAGTACTGGCCGACCTTCAACGTCGCCGACGCGTCGATCGTGTGCGGGTGCGTCCTCGTTGCGTGGGCCCTCCTCCGGCACCCGGCACCGCCGACTGCGGAGTTGCCCGAGCCCAGAGAGGCTGACGGCGCAGACGACGGCGCGGACGACGGCGCAGACGAGGGAGCCCCTCTGGAGGCGGGGGAGTGAGCGATGAAGGGCCCATCGACGTCCCCGCAGCCCTCGCCGGGGTCCGGCTCGACCGCGCCGTCGCACTCCTCACCGGCGTGACCCGTACAGAGGCGGCGAGGCTCGTCGACGACGGCGGCGTACGGGTCGGGCGCGAGGTGACGCGGGACCGCGCCCGCCGGTTGCGAGAGCACGACCGTCTCGCGATCGATCCCGGCATGCTGGCCGCGGTGTCGGTCCGCGACGTGGCGCCGACCGTCGTGTCGGCCGTCCCGTTCGCCGTCGTCCACGAGGATGGCTCGATCATCGTCGTGGACAAGCCGGCCGGTGTGGTGGTGCACCCTGGCGCCGGCAACCGGGAGGACACCCTGGCCGCCGGGTTGCTCGAGCGGTATCCGGAGCTGGCGGAGCTTCCGGCACAAGGCGCCGGGGAGCCCGAGCGCCCCGGCATCGTGCACCGGCTCGACAAGGAGACCTCGGGACTGCTCGTGGTGGCGAGGACCCCCTCCGCCTACCACTCGCTCGTGGCGCAGCTGACGAACCGTTCCATGGGTCGCACCTACCTCGCTCTCGTCCTCGGTCACCTGGAGGCTCGAAGCGGGATCGTCGACGCGCCGATCGGCCGCGCCGTCACCGATCCGACCCTCATGGCGGTGTCCGCCGGCGGGAGGGAGGCACGGACGAGGTACGAGGTGAGGGAACGTTTCTCGGAGCCGGTCGCGGCAACGCTCCTCGAGCTCACCCTCGAGAGCGGGCGCACCCATCAGATCCGAGTCCACATGGCGGCCATCGGGCACGCCGTGCTCGGCGACAGGAGGTACGGCGGGCGCCGGGGCGCCATGGCGGTGTCCCGGCCGATGCTGCACGCCTGGAGGCTCGCCCTCGATCACCCCGCGACGGGTGAGCGCGTGACCTACCTCGCAAACCCGCCGCAGGATTTCGCCGACGCGCTCCGCCGGCTCAGCTGAGGAGCGCGCTCAGGCGGCGCTGTTGACGCCCTCGACCTCGGGCTGCTCGGAGAGGAACTGGAGCGCCGAGGCCTCGATCCGGCGCACGCGGCGCACGCCGATCCCGAGGGACCGTGCGGTGGCTTCGAGCGACGCCGGCGGAGCTCCGTCCAGGCCGAAGCGCAGCCGTACCACCGCCTGCTCCAGCTCGGGCAGCCGGCCGATGGCGTCCTCGAGGCGGCCGAGGCTGATCGTGTGCACCAGGTCGTCCTCGAAGGGGATGGCGTCCGTCGCCACCACGTCGCCGAGCGTGGCGGTCGCCTCGCTCGTGAGCGGCTGGTCGAGGCTCGCCACCACCCGGGGCAGGCGGGCCTGGTCGGGATCGGCCTCGAGCTCGGCCGCGAGGGCGTCTTCGGGCAGGCGGATCGCCCGCCCCTTGGACTGGACGGCGCGCTGGAGGGCCTGACGGATCCACCAGGTCGCGTAGGTCGAGAAACGGAAGCCCTTCCGCCAGTCGAACTTCTCCACGGCCCGCATGAGGCCGAAGGTGCCCTCCTGGACGAGGTCGACGAGGTCGACCCCCCGACCCTGGTAGCGCCGAGCCCAGTGGACCACGAGGCGCAGGTTCGAGCCGATCATGCGCTCGCGCGCTTCCTCGTCACCCTGTTCGATCCGCTTCGCGAGCTCGACCTGGGCGTCCGCGCTCAGCAGCGGGTACTTGCCGAGGTCGTCGAGGAACAGGCGCATCAAGTCAGGCGCGTTCGCACCACGATCGCCGCCACCGACCACGCGGTCAGATGCGGCCTCTCCTGAGGCCGCGTACTCAATCGTCGTGTTGGCCGGAATCGTCCCAGCTCCCTTCACTCAAGTTCACGATCTCACAACGCCGACGCGGTCGGGGACATTCCTGTCTCGGTCCGGTCTCAGGGAAACCCCAGCTAGCGTCATCGTGGTGCGCCCCCCGAGCCTCGAGAAGATCCCTCTCACCCCCCATCAAGTCCTGCTCGTCAGGCACGGCGCAACGGCCTGGAGCAAGGACGGTCGACACACGGGCACGACGGATCTACCCCTGCTCCCGGAGGGAGAAACGGAGGCGAGAGCACTTCACACCAAACTCTCAGCTCTCGTCGGCGAGACGCCACCCGGCCTCGTCCTCTCGAGCCCGCTCACCCGTTCCCTCGACACGGCTCGGCTCGCCGGATATGACCGTGACCTCGGCATTGACGACAACCTAGTCGAGTGGGACTACGGGCTCTACGAGGGGAGGACAACCCGCGAGATCCAGGCGGAGCGTTCGGGCTGGGAGCTGTTCCGAGACGGATGCCCCGGCGGCGAGACTGCGGCAGAGGTGGCGCGAAGGGTCGGGCGAGTCATCGACCGCATGCGCTCCAACCATGTGCTGACGGGCCGTCCGGCGATCCTCTTCGCCCATGGGCACGTGCTGCGCGTGCTCGCGTCCATGTGGGCCGGCTTCGGGAAGGAGGGCGGTCGGGCGCTCCCGTTCGAGACGGGGCACGTCGGGGTCCTCGGGTGGTCGCACGACGATCCGGCTCTCGTGCGGTGGAACGTCTAGACCTGGAGCGAGAGGTCTGAGCAGCTGGATGATCCCCTCCGGAGGGGTCGGTCAGCTGAGCGGGCCGACCGGCTGGAGGACGTTGCCGAGCGCCCGCTCGACCATGTCCTCGAGGGTGAACGAGTCGAGGTGCTGGCGCATGTGCTCACCCACCTCGGCCCAGACCGACAGCAAGACGCACTGTCCCTCGTGGTCACAGGCACCGTTCTCGTGCGGGGCGCCGAAATCGCCCACCA
>JAJYGW010000024.1 GCA_021790615.1 Actinomycetes bacterium
GAGAACCCCGGTGTGCGCTCCTCTCCCCTCGCCGCCGGCTTTGTCGGCGAGGTGGCGGGCGAAGTGTGCACGATCCAGCGCGGTTTGAGCCAGTTGGCCGAGGTGGAGGGACTGGCCCTCGGGACCGGGGCGGCACTCGCAGCCGCGGCCGTGACCTTCGAGGGCGAGGCGGAGGGGAACCCGCTCCTCCTCGCGGGCGTGCCGTGCAGCATCGGCAACGCCGGTGCCCCCTTCGACGGCCAGTACGTGTTGACCGGCGCACGCCACGTCTGGGACGGCCGCCGCCAGTACCGCACGGAGGTCGCCGTCTCTGCGCACGACGACAGCGTGCTCGGGCTCGCCTCTGCGCCGTCGGGGGACCACGCCGGGCGGCTCGGCGGGGTGGTCTGCGCCACGGTCATCGACAACAACGACCCCGACGAGCAGGGTTCGGTCAAGGTCCAGTTCGGCTGGATGGGCGAGACAGCGGTGAGCGCGTGGGCGCGCCCGGTGTACCCCGGCGCGAGCAAGGGCTTCGGGACGCTGTTCATCCCCGAGCTCGGGGACGAGGTGCTCGTCGGCTTCGAGCACGGGGATCCCAACCGGCCCTACGTCCTCGGGGCGCTCCACGGGCCGGTGAACCCGGCCGCTGCGGAGGGCGTCGTGGACGGCGGGGTCGTCACGAAGCGCCAGATCGTCTCGAAAGAGCAGCACCACCTCGTCTTCGAGGACGGTCCGGAGGAGAGCGGGATCAAGATCGAGACTGGGGACGGGACGATCTCCATCGTGCTGAATGCCGAGGAGAGCCAGCTCCAGATCACCTGTCAAGGGGGCGAGATCCAGGTGACCGGGACGACGATCTCGGTCTCGGCGGAGACGTCGCTCAGTCTGGCCGTGGGCGAGAACAGCGTCACGCTCTCCGACTCCGGGGTTGCGATCGCGGCGAGCGCGTTGGAAGCGGACTGCGAGGGGGCGATCTCGCTCATGGGTCAGGGTGTGATGGTGTCGGGCGAGGAGAGCGTGGCCGTCTCGTCGGCGTCGGTCACGCTCGGCGCGTAGCCGTGCGCGAGGAGCCGTAGTCGTGGCGGGAGAGTTCATCGGCAGAGGCTGGACCTACCCGGCGCGAACGAACGCGTCCGGCGGGATCGCGCTCACCTCGGGCGACGCGGAGATCGCCGAGTCGATCCGATTGGTGCTCGGGACGAGCGTCGGCGAGCGGGCGATGCGCCCCAACTTCGGCTCGAGGGTCTTCGAGTTCGTCTTCGCTCCGGTGGACGCGACCACCGGCGGTCGACTCGCCGCCGAGGTGCGGCGCTCCCTCCGGCGCTGGGAGCCGCGTATCGACGTGACCGACGTCCGGGTGCGCAACGACCCCGGCGCACCCTCGACCCTCCTGATCTTCATCGACTACGTCCACAAGCGCACCAACGACCGCCGGAACCTCGTCTTCCCGTTCTACGTCATCCCCGAGAGAGAGTGATCCTCGTGCCGCTCCCCGCCCCGAACCTCGACGACCGGCGTTTCCAGGACTTCGTCGACGACGCCA
Organism: Actinomycetes bacterium; assembly: GCA_021790615.1. Next base: position 1,526 of record JAJYGW010000024.1, read on the forward strand.
AGCGCTTCGTGCAGCAGCGTTGCCCCGAGTGGACCGACCACAACGTGTCCGACCCCGGGGTGACGCTGATCGAGGCGTTCGCGCAGATCGCCGACCAGCTCTTCTACCGTCTGAACCGGGTCCCGGACCGGCTCTATCTCAAGTTCCTCGAGCTCATCGGGGTCCGTCTGCACGCGCCGACGGCCGCTCGAGCCGCCGTCACCTTCTGGCTGGCCGGGCCGAAGGAGCACGACGTCGCCGTGCCCGCCGACACGCTGGTGGCGACGAGCCGGGCGGGAGCAGCCGAGGCGGTCGGCTTCGCCACCCTCGCGCCGCTCACGATCGTCTCGACGGCGTTCTCGAAGGCGGTCAGCGAGGCGGCGGACGGGAGCCTGCGCGACCACACCGCGGAGCTCCAGTTCGGGCCCTTCTCGTGCTTCTCGACCCCACCTCGGGCAGGGGAGGGCCTCCTCGTCGGGCTCACGCACGCGGTGCCCTCGTGCGCCGTGTCGATCCGCGTCGACTGTCGGATCGAGGGTGTCGGCGTCGACCCGCTGGACCCGCCGCTCGCATGGGAGGCCTGGGACGGCGTGGAGTGGCAGGCCTGCGAGGTGGACAGCGACGAGACCGGGGGACTGAACCGCGCCGGCGCGATCGTGCTGCACGTCCCGCCCTCGCATCGGGACGCGGTCCTCTCCGAGACCCTCGCAGGCTGGATCCGGTGCCGGGTGACCGAGCCACGCCGGGGCCAGCCCTTCTACACCTCCTCGCCGCAGGTGCGCTCGCTCTCGGTGGTGACGGTGGGCGGGACCACCCCGGCGGTCCACGCCGAACGAATCGACGGCGAGCTGATCGGCATCTCGGAGGGAACCCCGGGACAGGTCTTCTCACTCCGCCGGGCGCCGGTCGTCCTCGGGCTCGAGCCGGTCGTGCTCGAGGTCGGCTCCGAGGGGGGCTGGGAGCCCTGGGCAGAGGTGGACAGCTTCGCCGCCTCCGGTCCCACAGACCGCCACTTCATCCTGGACCCGGTTGCGGGGCAGGTGCTGCTCCCGCCGGTGACCCGTGCGGCGGACGGGTCGCTCGAGGCCCACGGAGCGATCCCCCCGAAGGGCGCAGCGCTACGCGTCCGCTCCTACCGGACCGGCGGCGGGCGACGGGGAAATGTCGCCGCGGGCTCGCTCCGTGTCCTGAAGACACCCATCGTCCACGTCAGCCGGGCCGAGAACCGCCAGCCGGCCAGCGGCGGCGTGGACGGCGAGCTCGTCGAAGAGGCCCGCGTCCGCGGTCCGATCAGCCTCCGGTCCCTGGGTCGAGCGGTCACGGCGGAGGACTTCGAGCTGCTCGCGCGCGAGGCGGCCCCGAACGCCGCGCGGATCCGCTGCGTGCCGGCAACCGAGCCGGGCGAGGCCGGCGGTGTCCGGGTCCTCGTCGTCCCAGCCGTTGCCGACGACGAGGACGGTGAGCTGCCCTTCGAACGCCTCATCCCGCCGCCCGAGCTGCTCAGCCGCATCACCGAGTACCTCGACCCGCGACGGGTGATCGGGACGCGGGTCGTCGTCGAGCCACCCTCCTACCAGGGTGTGACGGTCGTCTGTGTGCTCCGCCCACGCCTCACGGCCGAGCCGACCCAGCTGGCAGCGGCGGCGCGCCAGGCGCTCTACACCCTCCTCCACCCCCTCCGCGGGGGCGGCCAGGGGCTCGGCTGGCCCTTCGGGAGGCCGGTCCACGTCGGCGAGATCTTCGCGGCGCTCCAGCGCATCGACGGCGTCGACCTGGTCGAGGACGTCCGTCTCTACCCCGCCGACCCGCTCACGGGAGAACGGGGCTCGCCCGTCCAACGGATCGACCTCGGCGCGCATACGCTGGCATACTCGTACAGCCACGAGGTTCGGGTCTCGGAACCGTGGGGGATCCCCGAGTGAACGTCGCCTCCGGCTGGGGGCGAGCCCGAGTGGGGGGGAGGTGGGGGGGGCGATGAGGGGTTCTGCGGAGGGCCTTCCGGTCCCATTCCCGATCGTCGACGTCCTCCCCTCGATCCTGCGCGAGGACGACTTCCTCTGCCGGTTGACCGATGGGCTCGATGCCGTGTGGGCGCCGCTGTTCTTCGCGCTCGACTGCCTCGACGCCTACGTCGACCCATCGCTCACCCCTGAGGACTTCCTGCCCTGGCTCGCCGGGTGGGTCGGGGTGGAGCTCGACGACAACTGGCCCCTCGAGCGTCGGCGGATGCTGGTACGCGAGATCGTCGGGCTCTACCGCCAGCGCGGGACCGCAGAGGGGATCCGCCGCCTCGTGGAGATCTACACCGGTGTCGCACCGGAGGTCGTCGAGAGCGGGGCTGTAGCCGCTTCCGAGGCGCCTGGGACCCCCTTGCCGGGGTCGGCTCCAGCGGAGCTCGTCGTCCGCTTGCGTGTGGAGGACCCGGGGGCGTTCGACGTCCACCGCCTCGACCACCTCGTGGCCCAAGCGAAACCCGCGCACGTGCCGCACCGCGTCGAGGTTCTTCCGGCGTGATCATCTGCCGGCGTTGCGGTCACGCAAACCCTGACGGCGCGACGTTCTGCGCCCGCTGCGAGGGGTTCCTCGAGTGGACCGGGGAGTCGGTCGGTCAGACCCCTTCCGGCTCGGAGCCCGAGCGGGGCGGCACCGAGGGACCCGGCCCCGGGACGGGAGCTGCAGCCGAGTCGAATGCGGGGGGGGACTCGAGCCCGTCGGACCGCGACGGAGCGGGGGACCGTGAGGAGCCCACCGGCGTGTTGCCGCGGCTCTCGGTGCCGCCCGCGCCGGGCCCGGCGGCGGACGTTGCTCCTGGGCGCCCGAGCGCAGACGTGGGCGGTCAGGTCGCGCGTGGTCTTCCGGCGGGGGCACCGCTGGCGGCGGGTCCGTCGG
>JAJYGW010000291.1 GCA_021790615.1 Actinomycetes bacterium
GCTGCACGGGTTGGACCCGTTGATCCGGCCCGTGTTCGAGGCGGTGTGCCACCGGTTGATGGTGGTGTCGAACTGCATGCCGGGGTCGGCGCACTCCCACGCCGCCTGGGCGATCTGGCGGAACAGCTCGCGGGCGCGCACCTCCTTCACGACCTCGCCGGTCGTGACGGCACGGAGCGCCCACATGCCGTCCTCCTCGACGGCGCGCATGAACTCGTCCGTGACCCGCACCGAGTTGTTCGCGTTCTGGTACTGGATCGAGTAGCTGTCCCTCCCGTCGAGGTCCATGTCGAAACCGGCGTCGCGCAGCACCCGCGCCTTGCGCTCCTCGATCGCCTTGCACCAGATGAAGTCCTCGACGTCGGGATGGTCGACGTTCAGGATGACCATCTTCGCAGCACGGCGGGTCTTGCCACCGGACTTGATCGTCCCGGCAGAGGCGTCCGCGCCGCGCATGAAGCTGACCGGCCCCGAGGCGGTACCGCCACCCTGCAGCAGCTCGCGGGAGGAGCGGATCGGCGAGAGGTTCACCCCGGCGCCCGAGCCGCCCTTGAAGATGGTGCCCTCCTCCCGGTACCAGTTGAGGATGGACTGCATGGAGTCCTCGACCTGGAGGATGAAGCAGGCGGAGGCCTGCTGGGGCACGCCACGCACGCCGATGTTGAACCAGACCGGCGAGTTGAAGGCGGCCCGCTGGTGGACGACGAGGTACTTGAGCTCGTCGGAGAACGCAGCGGCCTCGGCGGCGTCGACGAAGTAGCCGCCCTTCTGTCCCCACGCGGTGATGGTGTCCACGACCCGGTCGACGACCTGGCGGAGCGAGGACTCCCGCTCCGGGGTGCCCTGGGTGCCACGGAAGTACTTCTGGGCGAGGATGTTGGTGGCGTTGACGCTCCAGGTCGACGGCACCTCCACCCCGAGCTGCTCGAAGGCCACGGAGCCGTCCCGGTAGTCGGTGATCCGGGCGTCACGGCGCTCCCAGCTCACCGTCTCGTAGGGGTGGACCTCACCGTCCGTGAAGTGACGGGCGAGCCCGATGCCGAGACGTTGCGTGGCGATGGCCATGGAGCACTGCCTTCCTCCGGCCGGAGCCGGCTTCCTCCGGCCGGAGCCGGGAACGGGTTCTGCACTGGACGGCGAGCGACCTGCGAGGGCCGCTCCTGCGGTCTTCGGCCAGGCCCGTCGGGCCGGCCGGACGACGACTCGACCACAAGATGTGGTACCCCCGACTGACCCCCCAACAAGATGCGGGACTGATTACATCACCGTAGTTCGCTCGTGTCAAGGGCCGTCCACGGCGCGCCCGACGCCTCGGGACTCAGCCGCTCCGGGGGAGGTGGCGGAGGCTCGGTACGAGCCCACCGCCGGCGAGGAGGCGGAGGGCCCTTGCCTCCGCAGCGTCGACCACCAGCGCCTCGTCGGGCTCGCGCCCCACCACGAAGCTCACCACGCAGTCCGCACAGGCCTCGCTCGCGTGCATGACGCAGGTACCGCAGTCGATGGAGATGGTCCGCTCGCTCATCCGCTCTCCTCCCGTCCGGGGCCCTTCGGCCCGGCGCGTGGAGCATCGCATCCAGCTGTGACAGCCTCGGCGCCGCGCCCGGTTCAGCCTCGGCGCCGCGCCCGGTTCAGCCCCTGGGTCCGGGCACGGGACGGCCTGCTTGCTAGCATGCCCCGGTACCCGAGGAGGAGCCGGTGCCGAGCGCATCCCCGCAGTACCACCTGACCCAGCTCGAGGAGCTCGAGGCAGAAGCGATCTTCGTCCTCGGCGAGGTCGTCGCCGAGTGCGAACGACCGGTCCTGCTCTTCAGCGGCGGCAAGGACTCGGCCGTGCTCCTGCACCTCGCGGCCAAGGCGTTCCGGCCGGCCGGGCTCCCCTTCCCGATCCTCCACGTCGACACGGGGAGGAACTTCGCCGAGGTCCTCGAGTTCCGCGACCGTACCGCTGCCCGCGTCGGGGGCCGGCTGCTCGTGGCGAGCGTCCAGGAGGCGCTCGACGCCGGCCGGCTCGTCGAGCGGGCCGGGGGCGACCGGAACCGCCTCCAGATCCCCGTCCTGCTCGAGGCGATCGCCTCCCACGGCTTCGACGCCGCGATCGGGGGCGCCCGGCGAGACGAGGAGAAGGCACGGGCCAAGGAGCGCTTCTTCTCCTTCCGCGACGAGTTCGGCCAGTGGGACCCGAAGGCGCAGCGGCCCGAGGTCTGGTCCCTCTACAACGCCCGGGTGCACCCGGGCGAGCACCTGCGGGCCTTCCCGCTCTCCAACTGGACCGAGCTCGACGTCTGGCGGTACGTCGCCACCGAGGGGATCGAGCTCCCGTCGCTCTACTTCGCGCACCGCCGGGCGGTCGTCGAGCGCGACGGGTGGCTGTTCGCGGTCGGTCCGCACCTCGCCCCACGCCCAGGCGAGACGGTGGTCGAGCGCCGCGTGCGCTACCGGACCGTCGGGGACGCAACCGGCACTGCCGCCGTCATCTCCTCGGCGACGACCCCGGAGGCGATCGTCGAGGAGCTGCTCGCGAGCGACGTGAGCGAGCGAGGTGCGACGAGGGCCGATGATCGGGTCGGGGAGACCTCCATGGAGGATCGCAAGCGAGAGGGATACTTCTGATGTCGGAGGCGAGGGTGCACTCCCCGGCGGGGGCGAGACAACTCGGCCCGAGGGGTGGCCGTTCGGCGGGGAGGCAGGCGATGACGCGGGCCGGAGCGCCCCGCTCGTGAGACGGGACCTGCTCCGGCTGGCCACTGCGGGGTCGGTGGACGACGGGAAATCGACCCTGATCGGGCGCCTGCTCTACGAGACCAAGAGCGTGCTCCGAGACCAGCTCGAGGCGGTGGAGCGCGCGAGCGCCCGCCAGGGCCTCGCCGAGGCCAACCTGGCCCTGCTCGTCGACGGGCTCCGGGCCGAGCGGGAGCAGGGGATCACCATCGACGTCGCCTACCGGTACCTGTCGACGCCGAGGCGCAGCTTCATCCTCGCCGACACGCCCGGTCACCCGCAGTACACGCGGAACATGGTGACCGGCGCCTCCACGGCCGAGCTGGTCGTCGTCCTGGTCGACGCCCGCCAGGGGCTCACCGAGCAGAGCCGCCGCCATGCGGCGATCGCGAGCCTGCTCCGCGTCCCCCACGTCGTGCTCGCGGTCAACAAGATGGACCTCGTCGGCTACGAGCGGGAGCCGTTCGAGGCCGTGCGCGAGGCCTTCAGCAACTACGCGAGCCGCCTCGACTTCCAGGACGTCACCTTCATCCCGCTCTCCGCCCTGAAGGGCGACAACGTCACCGCCCGCTCCTCGGCGATGCCCTGGTACGAGGGGACCACCCTCCTGCACCACCTGGAGGAGGTCCACGTCGCCTCGGACGTGAACCTGGTGGACCTCCGCCTCCCGATCCAGCGGGTGATCCGACCCCGCGACGACGCGCACCACGACTACCGGGCCTACGTCGGGCGGCTCGCCTCGGGGGTGGTCCGCGTGGGCGACGAGCTGACCCTGCTCCCAGGCGGGTCGCTCGTGCGCGTCACCGGCCTCGACGCGCCCAGCGGGCCGGTGCAGGAGGCGTTCGCACCGATGGTGGTCGCCGTCCGTCTCGACGCGCCCGTGGACGTCTCACGGGGCGACCTGCTCGCCCGGCCGAAGAACCTGCCGCACGTGAGCCAGGACCTCGACGCGATGCTCTGCTGGCTGGACGACCGCCCGCTCGAGCTCGACCGCCGCTACCTGGTCAAGCACACCACGGCGAGCACGCTCGCGCGCCCGGTGGAGCTCGCCTACCGGCTCGACCTCGACGGCCTGCACCGAGACCGCGCCGCCCCCGCGCTCGGGCGCAACGAGCTCGGACGGCTGCGACTCCGGGCTGCCCGGCCGCTCTGTTTCGATGAGTACCAGCGAAACCGGTCAACCGGCAGTTTCATCCTCATCGACGAGGCCAGCAATGCGACCGCCGCCGCCGGCATGCTGCTCCCACCCCGGCCGAGCAGCGGGCCGGAGCTCTCGGCCTGGGAGGCCCGCTTTGCGGGGAACGGCCCCTCCTGAGCCATCCCGCGGGGCGCCAGCCGTCCGCCTGCTGCGCCACCCGCTCGGCGACGCGCTGCTGTGCCAGCTCCGGAATCGCTCCACCGGGGTCGAGTCGTTCCGGGCCGCGGCGCACCGGCTCTCGCTGCTCGTCTGCGCGACGGCACTGGAAGAGCTCACCGTCGAGGTGGTGCCGGTCGAGACGCCCCTCGCGCCGACGAACGGCGCTCGCGTCGCCGAGGCCGTGGTCGGCGTGCCGGTGCTGCGCGCCGGGCTCGGCATGCTCCCCGCCCTCGAGGCGCTCCTCCCCGACGTGACGGTCGGCTACATCGGTCTCGAACGCGACGAGGAGC
>JAJYGW010000338.1 GCA_021790615.1 Actinomycetes bacterium
CGCTCCTCGCGCTCGCGGCGAGTGGCTCGAGCCAGGCCTCTCTCGACGCGCTCGCCGCCCAGGCAGCTCGCTCGCGGCCCCGTTTCCTCGCCGTCTCGGACCCCGGGGGTGCGGCGGCGCTCGCCGCCGTGGTGCCCGAGGGTATCGAGGTGCTGGCTGGCCCGGACGCGCTGGCGGAGCTCGCAGCCATGGCGGATGTCACCCTGAACGCCGTGGTCGGGTTCGCCGGTCTCGGGGTGACGATGGCGACCCTGTCGGCGGGTCGCAGGCTCGCGCTGGCGAACAAGGAGTCCCTCGTGGCCGGAGCGCCCGTGGTCCAGCGCGCGCGCCGAACCCCCGGTGCCGAGCTCGTGCCGGTGGACTCGGAGCACTGTGCGCTCCATCAGTGCCTTCGCGCCGGCGAGCGCGGTGAGGTCGCCACGCTCGTGCTCACCGGGAGCGGCGGCCCGTTCCGGGGCCGGAGCCGCTCCTCGCTCGCGTCCGTGACGGTGGACGAGGCGCTCGCGCATCCGACCTGGCGCATGGGCCCGAAGATCACGGTGGACTCGTCGACGCTCATGAACAAGGGTCTGGAGGTGATCGAGGCGCACGAGTTGTTCGACGTCGACTACGACCGCATCGAGGTCGTGATCCACCCCCAGTCGATCGTCCACTCGATGGTCACGTTCCGGGACGGCTCGACACTTGCCCAGCTCTCCCGGCCGGACATGCGTCTTCCTGTCGGGTACGCGCTCGGGTGGCCCGTACGGACCGAGGTGGCCTTCGGTGCGCTCGATTGGGCGGCGGCCGAGACCCTCGAGTTCGAGCCGCCCGACCTGGAGACCTTCCGCTGTCTCGGTCTCGCCTTCGCCGCCGGTCGCGAGGGTGGTGGGGCACCGGCCTGGCTCAACGCGGCGAACGAAGTGGCCGTGGCGGCCTTCCTCGGGGGTGCGCTCCCGTGGCTCGGGATCGCCGAGGTCGCCGAGGACGTGCTCGCCTCCTGGGACCGTGCACCGCTCGACGAAGTCGCGGACGTCGTCGAGGCCGACCGGCGGGCGCGCCGCGCAGCCACCCGGGCCATCGAGCGGGTCCTCGCGTGAACCGCAGTCCCTCCACGACCAGCCCGGCCCTCCTGTGAGCACGCAGCCCTCACGCGACCAGCCTGGCCCTCGCTCGAGTGCGGGTCCCGACTCGACCACGAGCGCCGAGCCACCCGGCGCGAGCCCCGATGGGCCCGCGGACTCGGCCGGCACGCGGGCGTTCGCGCCTGGCTCGAGGGCCGCGCTCGCCCGCCTGGTCCTCGTCGCCGCCGCGGGACTCGTCCTCGCGGGGGCCTTCCACGTCCTCGGTGCGGTCGGCGTGATCCTCGCAATCGTGGCGCTCATCATGCTGCACGAGCTCGGGCACCTCCTCGTCGCCAAGTGGAGCGGGATGAAGGTGACGGAGTACTACCTCGGCTTCGGGCCGCGGCTCTGGTCCATCACCCGAGGTGAGACGACTTATGGGGTCAAGGCCATCCCGGCGGGGGGCTACGTGCGGATCCTCGGGATGTCCAACCTCGAGGAGGTCGCGCCCGAGGACGAGGCGAGAACCTTCCGGCAGTCGACCTTTCCCCGCAAGCTCGGCGTGGCGGTGGCCGGCTCCACCGTGCACTTCCTGCTCGCCCTGGTCCTGCTGTGGGGCCTGGTCGTCTTCTACGGCCAGGCGAGCCTCCAGCCGGGAGCGGAGGTCGTGGGCTTCCCGAAGGTGGCGGGCGTCGCGAACCCGGCGGAGGCGGCGGGGCTCCGGCTCGGCGACGTCATCGTGGGTGCCGGCGGAGCGCGCATCGGGAACATCGCGCAGCTGGGCGACGTGCTCGCGAAGGACGGGACGCGCCCCGTCTCCCTCGAGGTACGCCAGGGCACCCACCTCGAGCACCTGGTGGTCCATCCGGTCAACGGTCGGGTCCACCACCTCGAGGGTGCTCCGGCGCTCGCGCCGGAGGGACCCCCGGTCGGGGTGATCGGTGTCCTGATCCAGAGCCCCGTCGCCGTCGTTCGCTCGAGCCCACTCGGTGGCGTCGCGACGGCGGCCCAGGGCTTCGGGACCACCCTCGTTCGCAACGTCGAGGCGCTCGGCAACCTGTTCTCGCCGCACGGCATCTCGCTCTACCTCGGCCAGCTCGAGGGGAAGCAGCCAGCGAGCGCGGCTGCGTCCCAGGTACGCCTGGAGTCCCCGATCGGCGTCGCCCGCCTCGCGTCGCAGGCGGCCCAGGGTGGCGGTGCGGACGTGCTCGATCTCCTCATCAGCATCAACATCTTCGTGGGCCTGTTCAACATGGTCCCGTTGCTCCCGCTCGACGGGGGCAGGGTGGCGGTCGTGGTCTACGAGCGCCTCCGCTCCTTCCGAGGTCGGCACTACCTCGCCGACGACGAGAAGCTCCTGCCGCTCACCTACGTCGTGTTCCTCCTTATCCTGGTGCTCGGGATCTCTGCGGCCTACCTCGACATCGTCCATCCGCTCCCGAACCCGTTCCGGTAGGGAGCGAGCCCGGGAGGTCGGCTCGTGGCAGCCATCGCCCGGGGTGCGCGTGGCGCTCCGCTCCGGCGGTGCGTCGCTGGTGCCAGCGGATGTGGCGCGGAGGACCTGCGGGTCGCCGGGTGGGCGGTGCGAGTCGCGGATGGGACCCAGGTGCACGCGTGAAGGCAGCGAGAGAGGGGCAACGAATGGCCCGACCGACGGTAGCGATGGCACGGCGGCGCACGACGCGCCAGATCATGGTGGGCTCGGTGCCCGTCGGTGGGGGAGCACCGATCAGCGTCCAGTCGATGACCACCACGAAGACGGCTGACGTCGACGGCACGCTCGCCCAGATCTACGCACTCGCGGCGGCCGGGGCGGATATCGTGCGCTGCACCTGCAACGAGGCCGAAGCCGCGGAGGGGCTGGCGAGGATCGTGCCCCGGGCGCCCGTCCCGATCGTGGCCGACGTCCACTTCCACCACGAGATGGCGCTCGCAGCGCTCGACGCCGGCGTTGCCTGCCTGCGTCTGAACCCGGGCAACCTCCGCAAGCCTGGCGAGATCCGGAACATCGCCGCCAAGGCAAAGGACCGCGGGGTCCCGATCCGCATCGGGGTGAACGCCGGTTCGCTGCACCCAGAGCTCTACCGCAAGCACGGTGGGGCGACCCCCGAGGCGCTCGTCGAGTCCGCGCTCCTCGAGCTCTCCTACTTCGCCGAGGTCGGCTTCGAGGACGTGAAGATCTCGGTGAAGGCATCGAACGTCCCGCTCATGATCGAGGCGTACCGCCAGCTCGCCGAGGTGACCGATCACCCGCTCCACCTCGGGGTGACCGAGGCCGGGCCGCCCCCGGCCGGCCTGGTCAAGGCCACCGCCGGGATCGCGACGCTCCTCGCGGAGGGAATCGGCGACACCATCCGCTACTCGCTCACCGCTGACCCCGTCGAAGAAGCCCGTGCGGGCCGCCAGCTCCTCGAGGCGCTCGGCCTGCGTGAGCGCAAGGGTCTCGACCTCATCGCCTGCCCCTCGTGCGGGCGCGCGGAGATTGACGTGATCCGCGTCGCCAAGGAGGCCCAGGAGGCTCTCGAGGACCGCAAGCTGCCGATCCAGGTCGCGGTGATGGGCTGCGTGGTGAACGGGCCGGGCGAGGCCCGAGAGGCGGACCTCGGTATCGCCGCGGGGCGCCAGAAGGGGCACCTGTTCATCAAGGGCAAGATCGTGCGCGTGGTCCCGGAGGCGGAGATGGTCGCGGCGCTCGTCGACGAGGCCGAGAAGATCGTGGAACAGGGGATCGAGGCGCGCCTCGCGGCTGCCGACCCGAGTGCGGAGGGTGAGGCGGCCTCCGACCGGGCAACTCTGCTCGGTGCAAAGGGGCCAGACGCGAACGGCAGCGAGGCGCGTGTCGAGCTCATCCGGAAGCACCTCCGAGCGCCCGGTGACGGAGCGCCGGCGAGCTCGGCGTCACCTTCGGTCGAGCCGGGGCAGTCGGGCGCGCCGGGCTCGCCTGCGCCGGGACGCGAGCGCGAGGACGGCTCCTGAGGCGTGCTCGGCGCACGGGGAGCCGCGAGCGCGCCGGGACGGGCGCCGCGATGAGGCCCGCACCGCTCGGCGGAACCCCGGGCATCTCGACCATCGCACCCGAGGAAGTCGAGGCGTTCCTCGCCGCTGTCGAGCTCGCCTACGCGGGCCGTCTTCCCCCGGACGAGCTCCGAACGGTCGGGACACTCCTGGACAGCGAGCGTTGCCTGGTCGTCCGAGAGGGGGGAGCGATCGTGGCGACCGCTGGCTCCTACCGCCTCCGCTGCACGCTCCCGTGGGGCAAGGCCGCCGAGGTGGCGGGGATCAGCTTCGTCGGGGTCCACCCGGTGCACCG
>JAJYGW010000282.1 GCA_021790615.1 Actinomycetes bacterium
GAACCAGTCCTTCGCGCCGGCCTCGCTGCGACCCATGCCGTCGTGCGCGCCCGAGACGACGGCGTCGTCCGGACGCACGCGCACATCGTCGGACTCCTCGAGGAGGCCCGCCTCCCGGAGCGCGTGCGGGACCGAGCACTTGCCGTCTTCGCCGCGCTGGCAACGGTCGAGGCACGCCTGCACCGGCGCCCCATTGCGCAGGTCCACTTCCACGAGGTGGGCGGCCACGACGCGATCGTTGACATCGTCGGCGTCTGCGCTGCCCTCGAGGTGCTCGGGGTGGACACCGTCGTCGCATCACCCGTGGCCGTCGGGCTCGGGATGGTCCGGAGCGCCCACGGCGCACTCCCGAACCCGGCGCCTGCGGTGGTCGAGCTCCTCCGCGGTGTCCCAACGGTCGGGAGAGACGTCGCCGTGGAGCTGACCACGCCCACCGGCGCTGCGATCCTCGCCGCGCTCTCGGCCGGCTACGGACCGCAACCTGCTCTGACTGCCGAGACGACCGGGCGCGGCGCGGGGACTCGCGAGCTCGACGGGCTCCCGAACCTGACCCAGGTCGTCGTCGGGGTTGCGACGGTCGGGACCGGCGACCTCCCCGCTGGTGAGCCGCTCGCACAGGTGGAGGCGAACCTCGACGACGCAACCGGCGAGGAGCTCGCCGCCGCCATCGCAGCGCTCCTCGAGGCCGGTGCGGCCGACGCCTGGCTCACTCCGGTGCTCATGAAGAAGGGCCGGCCGGGCACGCTGGTCAGCTTCCTCGCCCCATCGCAACTGGTCGGAACGCTGCTCGAGGTGCTCCGGCGCGAGACCGGCACGCTCGGCGCGCGAGGGGTCGTCGTCGAGCGCTGGGCCGCGAGCCGCGAGCTCGCGAGCGTCGAGGTCGACGGAGGCACCGTCCGCGTGAAGAGGGCCGCCGACAGGATCAAGGTCGAGCACGACGACGCGCTCGCAATCGCGCGCCGGACTGGGCGGCCACTCCGGGAAGTCCTTCGCGAGGCCGAGCGGGCGGGTGGGACTCTGCTCGACCCGTCTCCGGGAGGCGACTCGGACGCCTCGAGCGCTCCCGCTGTGGTCGCAGCTCCCTGGGGCAGCCGGGGCCTGGTGAGATCTCGCCCGCCCGCCGCACCCCCGCGGGGTGGCCAGGACCAGGTCGAGCCTCGCCCGCCCGGGACGCCCCCATGGGACTCCCCCGCCTGAGGCCTCTGACCGGGGCCTACACTCTGCGGTGTGGAGCGCCAAGGCGGTGCCCAGTGTCTCGTCGTGCGAACCTGCAGGCGGACCCGGAGCCGAGCCCATGCCCGCTGAACGGCGTCTCCGTACGCGGCGTACGCGCCTCCTCTCCCGACCAGCGCTGCGCAAGTCGCTCGTCTCGCTCACCCAGATCCGATCCCTGGCCGTGCTCGACCCGAGGGGCGCGGCGGTTGGCAAAGTCCGCGACGTCGTCGTTCGCTGGGACGGTTCGGAGCCCTACCCGTTGGTCACAGGTCTGGTCCTCGATGTCGGCGGCCGGGAAGCGTTCGCGTCCACCGGCGAGCTCCGCACGCTGAACGGCAAGACGGTCGCCCTGGCGGTCCCGCCGACGTCGCTCCGTGACTTCACCCGTCGCGAAGGCGAGCTCCGATTGGTGGACGAGGTCCTCCACTGCCAGATCGTGGACGTGGACGGCGTGCGGGTCCTCCGGGCCGAGGAGCTCTGGCTCGGCGCGGTGCTCGGACGGATGCGCCTGGTGGCCGTCGAGGGGGTGCCGGGTGGTCGGCATCGGCTCTGGGGCACGAAGCAGCGTAACCAGCAACTCGTCGACTGGGCGGGCGTGCAGCCAGTCGGTGACCCGGGCTCGCAGCTGCGGCTTCGCCTCCCCCATGAGGGCATGCACCGGCTCCGGCCCGGCGAGCTGGCAGACCTTCTCGAAGGCCTCGATCGCGCGGGCCGAGACGAGCTCACCGCCTCGCTCGACCCCGGCGCCGTCGCAGACGCGCTCGAGGAGATGGAGCCCGAGCGCATCGAGGATCTGTTGCGCGATGTGCCCAAGGAGCGGGCAGCCGAGTTGGTCGCCGCGATGGAACCCGACGAGGCTGCCGACGCACTTCGAGACCTCGATCGTCCCGCCGCCGACGCGATCCTCACTGCGCTTCCCCCACCCCTTGCCCGCCAGCTGAGCGAGATCCTCGCGTACCCCGAGTCGATGGCCGGCGGCTTCATGACGACGAACCTCGCGCGGGCGAGTGCGAACGAGACGGTCGCCGAGTTGCGGGAGCGTCTCGCACGCGCGGGGCTCCGCTCACCGGACATCGACGGGGTCGTCGTCGTGGACGACCAGGGGCAGCTCCTCGCAGACCTGAACCTCCTCGACCTCTTCCTCGCGCCCTTCGAGACCGTCCTGGCAGACCTGGTCGGCGAGGTGCCTCCGGTCGCCGTCCGTCCGGAGGCGCTCCTGGACGAGGTCGTCGACCGCCTGACCGAGGCGCGGCGACCCTCGGTGGTCGTGGTCGACGAAGAGGGTCGTCCGCTCGGGCGGGTGCTCGCCGACGATGTGATCGACGCCTTGCGCGAGGGCGGCCTGCCAACGCGACTTCCCTGGCTCTTTCACTGAACGGAACGGGCCTTTGAATGGAGCGGGGCCACTGAACGGGGCGGGGCCGCCGCGTTCGTAGCGACCGTCGGGAGCCAGTCGGCTCGCTTCCTGCGCCTACCCGGGGACTCCCCTGCCGGGCTGCTAGGCTACGCCCCGGTGGGTCGTAGCGCCCGCCTCGATCAGTCGGCTGGGCGCAGCGGACAACGAGTCGTCGTGACCAATCCGACCGAAGCCAGTGGAGCAGACGGGAACGAGGAGGTGATCGCTATGCCGTATGCCAGACGCGCTAGTGAACCCCCAAGTACCGGTCGTTCAGCCGGCCCTGCGCTGACGCCTCCCCGCTCCTGATCCTCGTCGCTCCCGCCGCTCCTGATGCAGTTCGGGGTGCAGGGGCTCGTGCTCATGGCGCGCGCTGGTCGCGTTCTGGACGGACCGCACTGAACAGCCCGGTCTGAACAGCATGACGCATCGAGCCCGCCGGCTGACGCGGTGCCCGCTGCGAGGCCGGGTGACCGAGCCGCGACGGCCGATCGGCTGGGGAGCCGCGAGCAGTCGATCGCCCCCCGACGCGTGGACCACTGTCCAGTGTGTGCTCGCGGCCCTACTGGAGCAGCTCCCAACGGGTTCGGCGGGGCGCGAGCCCGGTCTGCTCGCAGCGGGGAAGGAGCAACGGCGAAGCAGGACGAGGACGAAGGGAAGGAGGTGCACCCGTGAACTCTCCCGAGCTCACCCTCCCGCGACCGGACGACGACGTCCACATCCGCGGCGCGCTCGGCACCCTGCGGGGCGGCCAGCTCACCGGCTCCGGCCGGCGCCGGCCGCTGCGTCGGCTGCTCGCGTTCCTCGCGATCATGGGACCCGGCATCATCGTGATGGTCGGCGACAACGACGCGGGCGGGGTGTCGACCTACGCCCAGGCGGGCCAAGCCTACGGGGTGAGCCTCCTCTGGCTGTTCCCGATCCTGCTCGTCGTGCTCTACGTCGCCCAGGAGATGGTGGCCCGCCTCGGGGCCGTGACCGGCGTCGGGCACGGGACGTTGCTCCGCGCCCGCTTCGGACGGTTCTGGGCGACCTTCTCGGTGTTCGACCTGTTCGTCCTGAACTTCCTCACGCTGCTCACCGAGTTCATCGGCATCGACCTGGGCTTCCGGTTCTTCGGCGTCTCACCGCTCGTCTCCGTGCCGGTCGCGTGCCTCGTGATGGGCTCCGTGGTGCTCGCTCGCCAGTTCTACCGCTGGGAGCAGGTGATGCTCGCCCTCATCCTCGTGAGCCTGCTGGTCTTCCCGATGGCGCTGCTGACGCCGATCCAGTGGGGGCCCACGCTCCGGGCGACGGTCGTGCCCGGCGTGCAGGGCGGCCTCACCACGACCGCGATGATCTTCGTCATCGGGATCGTGGGGACCACGATTGCTCCGTGGCAGCTCTTCTTCCAGCAGGGCAGCGTGGTCGACAAGCGGATCAGCGCCCGCTTCGCCAACTACGCGCGAGTGGACACGCTCGCGGGCTCCGTCCTCACCAACCTGGCGGGGGCCGTGTTCGTGGTGGCCGGGGCATTTGCCTTCCTCCACACGCCGATGGCGGGGGGTGAGGCCAACGCGCTCGGCCTGGCGCATGGCTTCTCCCACTACGTCCGCCCCCTCATGGGACGCCTCTTCGCCATCCTGCTGCTCGAGGGGTCGCTGATCGGGGCGGCGACCGTGACCCTCGCGAGCTCCTACGCGGTCGGGGAGCTCTTCGGGGTCAACA
>JAJYGW010000086.1 GCA_021790615.1 Actinomycetes bacterium
TTGATCTCACCGGTGTGCCAGCTTCCGGACTTGATGAACTGCACGACGCAGACCGGCCACCCTCGGGCCAGCGCGCGTAGCACCGTCCCCATCGCGGCGGTCGTCTTGCCCTTGCCGTCGCCGGTCGCCACGAGGACGATCGAGGGGGCACGGCGCGTCGCCCGGGGCGGGGCGGTCGTGGGAACCTGCGTGGGATCGTCGGCATCAGTCACGGCTGCTCCTTCCATCAGTGCTGGTCAGTCGAGACCCCGACCAGGCAGTGGCTGGACCCTGCGGTGCCAGTGGGGCGACGACCGGGCCGTCGCGCCCGGCCAGCACCTCGACGTCGGCGCCGAAGTAGCGGGCGAGGTTCGCCTCGGTGACGACGGCGTCGGGGGGCCCGGCGACTGCCGCCTCGCCGCCGTGGAGGAGAACGAGCGAGTCGGCATACCGGCTGGCAAGCGTCAGGTCGTGCAGCGTACAAAGGACCGCCAGGCCGTGCTCGGCCCGCAGCTCGGCGGCGATCTGCAGCACCAGCTGGCTGTGGCCGAGGTCCAGCGCGGCGGTGGGCTCGTCGAGCACCAGCAGCGGCGCTTCTTGGGCGAGCGCCCGGGCGAGCACCACCCGCTGGGCTTCCCCGCCCGACAGCGCCTCGAGCGCGCGACCGGCAAAGGCACGCAGTTCGAGCCGCTCGAGCACCGCCGTCGCGACCTGGCGGTCACGCCGGGTCTCGGCCGAGAGATAGCCGTGGTGCGCTGACCGCCCGAGCAGGACGTAGTCGGTGACCGTCATCCCGGGCGGCAGGACCGGGCGCTGGGGCACGTAGGCGACAAGGCGCGCCCAGCTCCGCGCGCCCACGTCGCGCCGCTCACAACCGCCGACTCGGACCGTTCCCCCATGGGAGACCAGGCCGGCGATCGCCCGGACGAGGGTTGACTTGCCCGCTCCGTTGGGTCCAACGACACCGAGGAACTCGCCGGCGCCGAGCATGAGCGAGACCTCGCGTAGCAACGTGGTGGCGCCGAGGTGCACCGAGAGCCGGTCGAGTTCGAGCATCAGGCGGTCCTGCGGGCCCGGCGCAGGACGACGAGGAAGAACGGGGCACCGATGAACGCCGTGACCACGCCGAGCGGGAGCTCTGCCGGCGAGAGCACCTCTCTTGCCAAGAGGTCGGCGAGGACGAGGAAGCCGGCACCGACGAGCACCGAGAGAGGGACGATTCGCCGGTAACTCGGGCCGGCGACGAGGCGGATCCCGTGCGGCACGATGATGCCGACGAACCCGATGAGCCCGCTGACCGACACCGCGGCGGCCGTGCCGAGCGTCGCAGCGATGATCACGACGAGGCGGACCCGCGCCGCCCGGACGCCGACCGCCGTCGATTCGTCGTCGCCGACGCTGAGCACGTCGAGCAGTCGTCGACAGGAAACAAGGGCGAGCATCGACGCTCCCACGTAGGGGAGCACGAGCAGGACCTGCGACCACCCGGCGGTAGCGAGGCCGCCGAGGATCCAGCTGTAGACCGCCTGGAGATCGGGGGCGCTGCGCTGCTGGAGGAAGGTCTGGACGGCGTTGAGCATCGCGCCGACGGCAATACCGGCGAGCAGCAACGGTGCCGGCGCCGAAGAAGATCTCCGGGAACGGCCAAGCACAAGGGTCGCGACGACTGCCACAGTGGCGCCGAGGAACGCCGCGACCGGCACCGGGTCGATCCACAAGTGCGAGAGGTCGCCGGCATACACGAGAGCGAGGGTGGCGCCGAGCCCGGCACCGGAGGCGACTCCGAGCAGGTAGGGGTCCGCCAGCGGGTTCGAGAACACCCCCTGATAGGAGGCGCCGGCGACGGCGAGCATCGCGCCGACGAGCATCCCGAGCACGATCCGTGGAAGGCGCAGCTGCCAGACCACGACCCGACCGGTCGCCGAGAGGCCGGAATGAAGGTGCAGGAACGGCAGCGCGTGGCCCACGATCTCCTCGATCACCGCTCCGGGCGACAGCCCGGCGGGGCCGACGACGAGGCCGGCAGTCGCTGCGGCGAGAAGAAAGGCGACGCCCGCTCCCACCTGCCAGGCGCGCAGGTGGGTCGGCGCGACCGCTGTTGCCGTCGCTTCGAGATCGAACAGGCGTATTGGTGCAAGGACCGGGGTGCCCCGCGCGAGATCGCTCACCGCGTGCGATGTTGCGTGGCAGCCGATTGGGAGCGGAACGCCCGTGCGAGCAGCGCCACGAAGGTCTCGAGGCTGTGCGGTCCCCACTCGGAGGCGAGCGAGTCCGGCACGGCGATGACGCGGTGGTCCTTCACGGCGCGCAGCACCGAGAACCCGGGCCGCCGGGCGAACTTGGTGGGGTTCTGGCCGCAACAGATCGTGTCCGCAAGGACAACCTCGTCAGGGTTGGCCTTCAACAAGTACTCAGCCGACAGCTGGGGATAAGCACTCGCTCGGCCTGCCGGGTTGGCGATGTCCCGCATACCGAACAGAGAGAACACCGAGCCGACGAACGTCTGGGAAGTCGCCGTGTAAAGCGTTGGGTCGAGCTCGATGTAGTAGCTCTTGCCTGCCATAAACTTTCGTGCGGTCCCCGCCGTGCGCGTGAGGTCTTGGCGCAGCGCGGTGGCCACGGCGCGAGCCCGGGAGAGGTGTCCGGTTGCTCGACCGAGCTCGGCCAGCTGGACGCTCACGGCGGCGAGATTGGCCGCTGGGGGAAGGAGCAAGGTCGGGATGTCGAGCTTGCGCAGCTGTGCGATCAACGTGCCGCTGCTGAATGCCAGGATCACGAGGTCGGGATGCAGAGCAAGGTAGTCCTCGGCGCTCGTCTCATAGCCCGTGAATGCGGTCCTGGGGGCGTTCGGGGGATACGTCGAGTACTTGTCGACGCCGACGACCTGGTGACCCGCTCCCAGCGCGTAGAGCATCTGGGTGGCGCTCGCCGACAGCGACAAGATCCGCGTCGGCCGCTGCGGGACCGTGACCGCACCGTCCCCGCTGTGCACCACGACCGGAAACGGGGCCCGCGCACGCGCCGCTGCGCTGACGGCGCTCGCCGTCATGCCGATTGCGGCAATGGGCAGGAGCAACGTGGCGAGCAGCGTAGCGGCGGCGATCCTGGCCTTGTGCATGGTGTCCTCTCTTGAATCGAGGACGACACCGAGGTCAGGGGAAGCTCCCCTGCGACCGGTCCGTTACCTCGACGGCTTGGTCGCTGCTGACTGGCCAGGCGACCTGGCTCGTCCTCTGCGAGAGCAGAAGAACAACAGTTGCGGGACAGCGCCGGAATCTCACCGGACTTCGCTGACCAGTCAGTGCGGAGGCGATGCTAAGCCGACGCGCCGCCCGAGAACAAGTGCTCCTCGACGCGTCTGGCAAGCGCGACCACGAAGCACTCGGCGAGCTCCGGTGTTGCAGAGAGGTGCTGGTGCAGGTAACTGGCGAAAAGTGTCGGAGAGCTGAAGCCTGCCCGGCCCGCTCCGAAGTGACCGGCGAGCTCGAGGGCCTCGCCAGGCGGATCGGTGACGGTGCGGTGGAACTCGTGGCCGCGCAGCGCGGTGCCGGCCTCGCCGAAGGGACTGGGCGAGCGTGTCGTGGCGGTGCGGTAGCCGAGCGTGAGCCGGTCAGTCATCCGGGCGTCGACGCCGGGGAGGGCGCGGGCCATCGGGAGACCGTCGAGCGACTCGCAGAGCAGGAGCAGGCCGCCGCACTCGGCCCAAGTCACGAGTCCGGCGCGGACCGCCGCGCCGAGCTCGTCGAGGAGCGGCCGGTTCGCCGCCAGCTGCTCGCCGAAGATCTCGGGAAAGCCGCCGCCCGCGTACAGGCCAGCGCAGCCCGCTGGGAGTCGAGGGTCACCCAGCGGGTCGAAGGCGACGAGCTCGGCGCCGGCCTGCTCGAGCAGGGCCAGATTCTCTGGATAGACGAAGCTGAACGCTGGGCCCGCGCAGACGGCGAGGCGCACTCGTCCAACCGGACGGGCTGCCGGGGGTGGTGGGACCTGGCGGACCGGGGCGCTGCGCGCCACGCGGAGCAGGCCATCGAGATCGACGGCGCCGTCGATCAGCTCCGCGAGGACGTTGAGGGAGCGCTCGACCTCGGCGGGATGCTCAGCCACGGGGATCAGTCCGAGATGGCGCTCCCGCCACGCGAGCCGGTCGTCTCGGGCAAGTGTGCCGAGAACCTTTACGCCAAGCGGTGCGAGGGCGTCCCGGAGCAATCGGGCGTGGCCTTCACTTCCGACCCGGTTGAGGACGACCCCGGCAATCTCGACCTCGGGGTCGAACGTGCGAAATCCGTGCACGAGCGCAGCGACCGATCCGCTCATCGCCGAGGCGTCGACG
>JAJYGW010000403.1 GCA_021790615.1 Actinomycetes bacterium
GGTGGCCGACCCCCGAGGGCGTCCCGTCGAGTTCCCGACCACGGCATCGCCCCTTCCGGTCCGCTCGGGTCCAGGCCGCGACCGGCAACAGGGCTCGCCGGAACCGGCCCACGGCCACGCCCGGCGCGGCGCATCCCGACGGTACGGCGAGCCGCACCCCCGCCGGAAGGACCAGCAGAGGCTCTCGCGGGGCCGGAGGGCTATCCGGGATCGGAAGCGCCCGGGAGAACGACGGTTGGGGACACGCCCGAGGTCGGCGACGCCCCGGGCAAGGCGGTGCCGGAGCCGGGCCCGAGCTCCTCGACCGGCGAGCGCTCGTCCGGAATGTACGGGAGGACCGTCCGGCAGAACGAGCGGACGGCCTCTCGGGTCCCGACGTCGCGGCCCTGGGCCTCGGAGAGGAACCACCGGTGATCGAGAACTTGGTGGAAGAACTCTGCCGGCTCCAGCTTGTGGCGGAGGACCGGAGGCACGCTCGCGATCGTGGGCTCGTAGACCTCCGCGAGCCAGCGGCTCGCGGCGACCCCCTTCGGGACGTCGGCTCCTGCACGCTCGGACAGCCACGCCCGGTACCCGCTGAGGTCGTTCAGCAGCCGCCGGGCCTGGTTCTCGCCGACATCGAGACCGGTCAGGCTCGCGAGCTCCCGGCGGTGGTAGCCCGGCTCGACCACGCGCGTGGCCAGCGCGAGCTTTGCCCCACCGTCCGTGGTGCGCAGCACGAGCTCGGCGACGTCGAACCCGAGGTCGTTGAGGCGGCGGATGCGGTCCTCCACTCGATAGCGGTCTCCGGCATCGATGAGCTCCTCCCTCGTCAGCTCCGACCAGAGTGCGTCGTAGCGACGCTCGAGCTCCTCGGCGACCCACAGCGGGTCGAGATCCGCACCCGCG
Source organism: Actinomycetes bacterium (assembly GCA_021790615.1). Next base: position 889 of record JAJYGW010000403.1, read on the forward strand.
CCCGAGGCCGCTCGCTCGGCGACGAGGTCGGCCATGCCGCCGGCCACCCGCTCCGTCGCGAGCGCGAGGTCGAACTGACGCTGACCGACGGTGAGGTCCGGCACCACCTCGGCGGTCTCCGCGTCCACGAGGTGGGCAGCCAACGCACCAGCGTCACGGCGGAAGAGCGCGTTGGACAGCGAACAGTCCCCCCAGAAGAAGCCCACGAGGTGCAGGCGGACCAGCAGCTCGACGAGCGCGTCGAGGAGCCGCTCCGCGGTCTCCCGGCGGACATGCCCCCGAAAGAGCGCCCGGTAGGGGAGGGAGAACTCGAGATAGCGAGTGAGGAGCAGCCCCTCTCCCTCGCCTCCCCGCTCAGTCGCCGTTGCCATCAGCTCGACCGCCGGGACATCCTGCTCTGCCAGGTACGTGAGCGACCTCGCCTCTCGCCGAACGAGCTCCTCGAGCATCTCCTTGCACGCGACGAGCGTGCCGCCCACCTCGACGAAACGAACCACGTGCCGGGCGAGCCCGACGTCCTGGACGTCTACGCAGACCTCCGCTGGCCACTCGGCGAGCGGCGTCTCGAGCGGCAGCGCCAGGACCTCGGTCACCTCTGCCCTGGTGGCATGGGCGAGCCGGATCTGCATTGGGCCACGGTACCGAGCGCGCCACGACGCGCGCATTCCCCCTTGACGCGGCCGCGGGGAGTGAGTAGGAATGAGTGTTGAACTGGAACCGGTTCCATCCGGTCGGCAGGAGCTGCCGGGTGGGCTGCGGCGGGACACTTCAGGGCCCGCTGACCGAAGCCGACCGGGGGGTCGTGGACGTGCACGAACGTGGGCAGCGAGTCGAGCGGGCGACGATTGCAGCGGTTGCAGCGGCTGCAGGCGTCGGCGTGGGAACGGTGTCCCGGGTCCTGAACGACAGCCCCGCCGTCAGTCCGGCAACCCGGGAACGCGTCCGAGCGGCGATCACCGCGCTCGGCTACCGACCCAGTCGGCTCGCTGCCGGTCTTTCTCGCGGCAACACCAGGACGATTGCCATCCTGGTCCCGTTCCTCACCCGCCCGTCGGTGGTCGCGCGACTCGCCGGAGCGATCGCCGAGCTGGATGCCGCCGGCTACGACACCGTCGTCTGCAACGTCGAGAACGCCAGCCAGCGGGACCACCATCTCATCGCGTTGACGGAGCGCCATCGCGCCGACGGCATCCTCTGCATCTCCCTCGCCCTCCCCCGCGTCCACCTCGAGCGACTCGACCGAGCCGAAGTGCCGATCGTGACGGTCGATACCCGTGCCCCCCGGATCCCGTCCACGGAGATCGACGACTTCGCAGGGGGCGTACTCGCCACGGCGCACCTGCTCCACCTCGGCCACCAGCGAATCGGGTTCATCGGGGACGACCGCGGGTCTCAGCTCGGATTCACCTCGACGGGGCGCCGACTCCGGGGATACCGACAGGCACTTGCGACTCAGGGGATCTCGCTCGACCCCGAGCTCGTGCGGCTCGGACCGCACGGGACCGAGGCAGCCGAGAGCCAGGCGAGCGCGCTCCTCGGCCGGGCAACCTCGCCGACGGCGATCTTCGCCGCCTCGGACACCCAGGCGCTCGGCGTGCTCGCCGCCGCGGAGCAAGCCCGGCGAGCGGTCCCCGAGGAGCTCTCGGTCGTCGGCTACGACGACATCGAGGCAGCCGCCCAGCTCAGGCTCACCACCGTTCGTCAACCACTCCACGAGAGTGGCGCCCGCGGCGCAAGGCGTCTGGTGAACATCCTGCACAACCAGCCCGTTCGGCCGCTCCGCGAGATCCTCGCGCTCGAGCTCGTCCCGCGCTCGAGCACGGGACCCGCCCCCGATCGAACCCGATCCGTCCGCCCCACCGGCCCCTCGCTCGGGATGACGAAGCCTCCGCTGCGTGGACACGACGTCGACCTCGCGAGATCCGGCCCGGAACACCGACCTGCGCGGAACAGGCCCGCGCTCGCGACCGAACCTGCCCTCAGCGGCGCCGGCCCGGGTGCCGTGTCCCGACGCTTCGCCCCGTACTGAAACCGGCCCCTCCGGCCGGCCACGGACAGGGCGTCCAGGAGAGGGGCTCCGATGCCCGCGAGGAAGACCACCTGCACGGGCCCCCGGGGCGAGCACCCGACGACCCGACAGGACCGACGAGCCAAGCCAACCGGCCACCCACCGACCAGACGACCGTCTGCGGATCAGCCAAGCCAACCAGACATCCACCGATCAGAAGGGAAGCGAATGAGAACCACCTCCGACCAGAAACAACGCAGTCCGAGGCGTTCGGGTCGCAACGGCGTCCGCGTTGCAGCGGTTGCCGCCGCGGCCGCCGTCACCCTTGCCGCGTGCAGCAGCGGTTCCACCCCGACCAGCACATCCCCGAAGCAGCCCACCGGCTCGGCGACGTCTGCGAGCATCACCTGGTCGGCGAGCCCGATCGCGCAGGTGGGCATTCGCGCAGCCCTCATCAAGGCCTTCGAGGCCGCCTACCCGAAGATCCACGTCACCCTGATCAGCGCCCCGACGAACACCGACACGAACCGCGCCCAGCTCGTCACGCAGATCTCCGGCGGCTCGACCAGCCCGGACGTCTTCATGGGCGACGTGATCTGGCCTGCCGAGTTCGGCGCCCACGGCCTCGCCGTGCCCCTGTCGAACTACCTCCCGTCCTCCTACTGGTCCAAGTTCGCACCCGGCCTGGTCTCCGGCGCGAGCTACAACGGGAAGGTCTACGGCTCTCCGCTCTTCGAGGACCAGGGCTTCCTCTACTACCGGAAGGACCTCCTCGCAAAGGCACACCTCCCGGTCCCGAAGACGTGGGAGCAGCTCAAGAGCGAGTCGGAGACGCTGCAGAAAGACGGCCTCGTGAAGTACGGCTTCGTCTGGGAGGGCAACTCCTACGAGGGGCTCACGTGTGACTTCATGGAGTACCTGACCTCTGCGGGCGGCAAGGTCGTGAACAGCTCGTACACCAAGGCAGAGATCGACTCGCCGGCGGCACTGCGGGCTCTCACCTTCATGCGCAGCCTCATCACCTCCGGTGTCTCGCCGAGCGCCGTGACGACGTTCGAGGAGCCACAGGCCATGTCCGTCTTCGACGCTGGGCAGGCTGCGTTCCTACGCAACTGGGACTACGCCTGGTCGAACTCCCAGACCCCATCGGACTCCAAGGTGGTCGGCAAGGTGGGCGTCGCCCCGCTCCCGACCTTCGCCGGCCAGTCCTACCCGGGCTACTCCAACATCGGCGGGTGGAACCTCTACATCAACCCCCACAGCACGCACCTGGCTGCGGACCTGACCTTCGTCAAGTGGATGTCGAGCACCACGGCGCAGATGATCCTCGGGAAGACCTACTCGGAGATCCCGACCGTCGAGTCCGTCCGGAAGGCGCTCGCCGCGGACCCGTCC
>JAJYGW010000344.1 GCA_021790615.1 Actinomycetes bacterium
CGCAAGCGCGCCGCTCGTCGTCGCCGACTCGTCCTCGTGGGTGTATGCGGGGACCGGTCTGGCCGACGGGGACGAGATCTCCGGGGCACCGCGCGGCCAGCAGGTGGTCGGGTCGGAGTTCGACGGCTTCGAGCCCGCTCTGCCTGGCCCGAGGAACGTCGAGATACTCGCGCACTCGCCGACGACCAGCGTCGGTGGTCGGCTCTGGTCGGACGCGAGCTACTACACGCGGGACGGTGGCGGGGGAGTCTTCGCGACGGGCACGGCGAGCTGGGTCCAGCTCCTATGGGATGGTTCGCCTCCGCTCGACAACGGGCTCAGCTTCGGCGTGTCCCCGGCGGTCGTGCCGCTCACGCGCATCACGCTCAACGTGCTCGCGGCGCTCTCGCGTGGTCCGGCCTCCGCATCCCACCCGTCGGTCGCCAACTGGCACAGGTTCTACTCGCCCGACACGCCGGCCGTGCGGAGCGTGGACGTGCCGTAGCAGGTACGCGCGACACTGGTCCACGGGGCGAGACGCCCCTGCGCCCGCGCGGCACCTGTGAACGAGACTCCGCGCGGAGCGGCCCCGGGTAGCCGGGCGGCTCGCGCCGCCCAGTCTCCCCGGGGCCCCGTCCGTCGGCGACAGGGCACTACGCCTGGCCACCTTCCGGCGAGCCGGGCACGCTGGCGACCTGACGGTCGCCCGAGGCCACCCACGTGCTCCTGAGAGCGCCGCCTGTGACCTCACCCTGCCACCGCGAGGAGCCACACACCCTCGGGACCGACCTGCCTACACCCCTTGCGGGAGCGAAAGCCTGACCGCCCTGCTTGTGTGTGTCTTGCTCGCTGCATGCAGTCTGCACCGAGCGGGCGGGAAGGTCAACAGCGCCGGGCGAGATCCCGAGGATGTCGACAGGAATCTCCACTCGTCCCCCGCCTGTCCCCAGATTGCGAACAACATCGTCCACAGCGAGGCCGTCGTCCACAGCGAGGCCGTCGTCAACAACAGGGCGCCGTAGGCGCCACCGAGGACGGGGCGCAGGTCGAGCTGACGGAGGCTGCGACCCTGCTCGACACGGTCCCGTGGCTCTGGACGCGAGAACGGGCCAGCTTCACGCTGGCCCGTTCTGTCGCATCAATGAGGAATCTGGATCGGACACTGTGCTCATGCACGACCCATAGCCGTGATAGCACGCCGCCTAAGCGTTCGCGAACTCGGAGAGAGCTCTTCGAAGTCTATGCCGTGAACGGGCGCCTACCCCTGACGGCCTTTGTTGACTCGTGACGCCGACTGGCACATACCACAGCTCGAACGCGGCCCGGACCGGGGTCCGGGCATCACCAGTCCGGTGGAGCTTCCTCCTCGGATGAGTCACACGCTCTCACGCCGACTCTCCTTTCTCCGTTGAATTCCTTGACTATTCCTGCCCCTCGGCTTCCGCTGTCGGGACTATCACCATCGTGCGCCTCCCCGCCCCCGATGTCAACGGCATCCACCGAGACGTGCGGTCATTGCAATGTCATCGACATGATTCCGAGCGGTCGCACGAAGAGCGCCTCATCCGTTCACGAGGACAGCAGCGCCGGTTACGCGGTCGCCGGCGAGGTCGGCCAGGGCGTCGCCAGCCCGGTCCAGCTCGTAGGTCACCGTCGAGACCCGGACGTGCAGGCGCGATGCGATCTCCAGGAGCTCGACACCGTCCTGGCGGGTGTTGGCCGTCACGCTGCAGACGCTCCGCTCCTCGAACAGGTGGCGGTCGTAGTCGAGCGGGGGGATGTCGGTCATGTGGATCCCGGCGATGGCGAGCGTGCCGCCGCGGTCGAGAGCGTCGAGGGCGGGGGGGACGAGGGTGCCGACGGGCGCGAAGAGGATCGCAGCGTCGAGCGGCTCCGGCGGCGCGTCGTAGGCACCCGCGACGCTCGCGGCACCGAGGTCGAGAGCGAGCTCGCGCGCCTCGGCCGAGCGCGTGAGCACGTGGACGGCAGCGCCTTGCGCGATCGCGATCTGCGCGGTGATGTGCGCGGATGCGCCGAAGCCGTAGATGCCGAGCCTGCCGCCCGGCGGCAGGTTGGCACGTCGCAGTGCCCGGTACCCGATGATGCCGGCACACAGCAGCGGCGCCGCATGCACGTCGTCGAGCTCTTCGGGCAGGCGGTAGGCGAACTCCTCGTCCGCGAGCGCGTGCTCCGCGTAGCCTCCGTCGCGGTCCCAACCCGTGAAGCAGGGGTCGGCGCACAGGTTCTCCTTGCCTGCGACGCAGTACCGGCAGCGCCCACAGCTACGGGCGAGCCATGCGATACCGACGCGGTCGCCGAGGGCGAACCGGTGGCAGCCGTCTCCGAGAACGTCGACCGTGCCGACGATCTCGTGGCCTGGGACGACGAGCGGTCGCCGGGGCTCGAGGTCACCCTCGGCGAGGTGCAGGTCGGTACGGCACACCCCGCATACCTGCACCGCGACGCGGATCTGTCCGGGGCCTGGGCGCGGCAACGGGCGATCGACGCGCACGAGCGGACGGCCGTCGGCCGGGCCCGGCCGTCCCACCGCCCACCCGCGCGAGGTCACGTCCACCACCGCCTAGGTGTCCAGCGACTTCACCGATGCGATCAGCTCGCTGAGACCCGCCTTTGCGTCCGCGAGGAGCATCTCGGTATTGGGGTCCGTGTAGAGCTCGTTGTCGATCCCGGCGTAGCCGTGCCCGAGCGAGCGCTTGATGACGATGACGTGGCGGGCCTTGTCGACGTCGAGGATCGGCATCCCAGAGATCGCGGTGCCCGCCCTGCGCGCCGCAGGGTTCGTCACGTCGTTGGCCCCGATGACGAGCGCGACGTCTGCCTGGGGGAACTCGGGGTTGACCTCGTCCATCTCCTTGAGCGACGTGTAGGGGACGTTCGCCTCGGCGAGGAGCACGTTCATATGGCCCGGCATCCGTCCCGCCACCGGGTGGATGGCGAAGGACACCTCGGCCCCCCGCTGCTCGAGCTGGGTCGCGAGCTGCGCGACCTCGTGCTGGGCCTGTGCGGCGGCAAGGCCGTATCCGGGGACGATGACGACCTTGCTCGCGTAGGCGAGCTGGATGGCAGCGTCCGCGACGGAGATCTGGCGGACCTCACCACCGACGGCCGCGACCGAGACGGCGGAGTCGCCGGTTCCGAACCCTCCGACGACGATGTTCGCGATCGAGCGGTTCATCGCGTCGGCCATCAGCTTGGTGAGGATCGCCCCCGAGGCGCCCACGAGTGCCCCGGCGATGATGAGAGCCGTGTTGCCGATGACGAAACCTGCCATGGCGACAGCCGTGCCCGTGAGCGCGTTCAGGAGCGATATGACGACGGGCATGTCCGCTCCGCCGATGGGCATGACCATCGTCACGCCGAACCCGAGCGACGCGAGCACCACCCCGACGAGGACCCATCCGCCGTGGGAGCCGGCAACGAGGTATCCGCCGCCGCCGAGCATCACTGCGACGAGGGCGGCGTTGACGACCCGGACCCCCGGGAAGACGAGCGGCTGGCCGGGCACCCAGCCCTGGAGCTTCCCGGCTGCGAGCAGCGACCCGGTGAAGGTGACTGCGCCGATGATGACGTCGAGGACCGTCGGGACCATGATCCGTGACGGGAACGACGGGTCGTGGGTGCCGATGATGCGGACGAAGTCGGCGACGGCGACGAGTGCAGCTGCGCCGCCACCTACAGCGTTGAAGATGCTCACGAGCTGAGGGATCGCGGTCATCTTCACCGTGTCCGCAGAGCGCAGGCCCACGATGCCGCCGAGCAGGGTGCCGCCGCCGAGGACGGCCCAGCCCGTCGCCGTGATCCCGCCGTCGTCCGCGAGCCGTGCGACCGTCGCGGCGACGGCGACGGCCATGCCGATCGAGGAGAGCCGGCTCCCCTGGCGCGCGGTGGCGGGTGAGTTCATGAGGTGCAACCCGACCACGAAGCCGACTGCGGCTGCGAGATAGGCGAGCGAGGTGACGATCTCGATCGTGCTCACGGTGACGTGGTCCCCTCCCCGGCGCCGGCGGTGGAGTCCCGGGGCGGGGCCGGGGCCCGACGGAACATCTTCAGCATCCGACCGGTGACGCGGTAGCCGCCGACGACGTTCATCGCGGCGAACGTCGCCGCGATGAACGCGAGGACGTAGCCGACCGTGTCGTGGGCCTGGGCCGCTGTGAGCATCGCGCCGACGAACACGATGCCGTGGATCGAGTTCGCCGCCGACATGAGCGGCGTGTGCAGCGTCGAGGGGACCTTGCTGATCACCTCGAAGCCGACGAGCAGGCTGAGGACGAAGA
>JAJYGW010000108.1 GCA_021790615.1 Actinomycetes bacterium
GCGGGGGGCGCCGCGAGCGCGGGTGGCGCCGCGAGCGCGGGTGGCGCCGTGGATGGAGCCGGGAGTGCACCAGGCGACGACCCCCAGGCACTCGTCAACCAGGTGCACCTCGTGAACTCGACTCTGCAGGAACAGGGTTTCGGACCTCAGCTGCTTTGCTCCGTGTTCGGCTTTCGCCCCGCTGCCACGGCCGCTGCCACGGCTGGAAGTACCCGAGCCACCGCCTACATCGTCTACCTATACAAGAGGGGAACGTTCTACCCCTTCGTGCCCCTCCCTGGAAGGGAGCAGCGTGACGTCGAGACAGAGCTTCGCCTCAGCATCGTCCTCGCCGACGACTTGAAGGTCGAGAAGGACAAGGCGAACTGGATGGCTCTGTGGGGGCTGCCCGTCCACTGAGCGCCGCTCGAGCCTGCTCAGACGGGCCTGGCTGCGCGGTAGCTCTCTCGCTCGTGCACGGGTATGTAGGCGGTACCGGGGCGCCACGGATCCCAGGCCGGCGCGCCAGAGGCAAGGTACTCTCGCACGACGGCGACGACGCGAGCGGGGTCGAGCTCGGTGCGCCCCTCTCCACCGGGCCTGAGGCGCGGCTCGACCGCGCCGACCCCGTCGGCCTCCCACTCGATCGATGATGGCTCCTCCGAGCTCAGCCGGGCTGCCAGGGGCGCGAGATCGCTTCGGAGCGGCACCGAGCGGCTGACCGTCTTCACCCATCCCTCGTAGCGGAGATAGAACTCGCACCGCTCGCCGTCAAAAGCGAGGATCCGCGTCGATCTCGTCGCAGAGTGCACGGCGGCGGCGTGAACGGGTAAGCCCCGTGCTACACCGGGCAGGAGGGCTGCACCCGAAGACGAGCCGGCGGCCGCACCCGCACCCGCACCCGGCTGGGCTCGCCGCTCCACGACGGCGAGATCGAGGTCGGCCATCTCGGTGATGACCACCTCTCCCCTCTCGATCGCCTCCCTGCCGGCTGAAAGCTCGTGCAGCTCGGTCCCGTAGTGACGCTCGAAACGCTCCGGGTGCTCGAGCAGCTCCCCCACTCGTCCCAGCACTGCCTCATACAGCGCCGATGGCGGCGCACCGGCGCCGGCTTCCTCCTCGGCGAGCGGCCGGATCGCGAATGAGATAGCGGCCGCCGTGTCGTCGAGCGCGACGCCGAAGTCCCCGCAGGTGGCAACGGCCTCGATGAGCGCGGAGCTGGCGAGCGCGACCTCTGGATCGAGCAGGGCGAACACTGACATGAGGCCGTCCTCGTCGAAGTGGTCGTTGGTGACGGCTTGGGCCGTCCGAGCCTGAGCCATTATCGCCCGCAGCTCTCGCGCTCTGCGACCGGCGAGCCCGGGCCCGCTGGTGGGCCCGCGCCGCCCATTCCCGTGCCGCCCGGGAAGTCCCGCCCGGCGGAAAGCGCCACGCGAGTCGCGGCCCTTCGCGAGACGAAGGTACGCAATGACGGATGCTGCCGAGACGTCTCGGGCAAGCAACACCGGCGTCGGGCTCTGCGGCCAGTGCGAGAGCGTCAGTACCGAAGACGGCAGCGCTGCCCCGTCGACCATGATGTGGGGGCGGTCGGCTACCGACGCGCTCGGAGCAAAGGGAAGGGGCAGCAACGTCGGCTCCTCAGCCTCCCGGAGAGATGGCGCCGGGCCGCTCGCCAAACGCGGGTCCTGTCGAAACGTCCTGGGCCACTGCTCGGCTCCCTGATCGTCGGCACTCTGCTGCCGAGGCGGCCGGAGGCGCGCCAGTTACCTGGCAGGATTGCGCACGTGGACCATATCGGAATCGTAGACACCATGTTCGCCCGGATAGACCTCGGCGGCTTTGCGCTCGCGGAGCTGCAGGGCTGCGACGGGTACGGGGAGCGTTTCGAGGTCGTAAGACGAACGGTGCCTGGCTTCAAGGATCTCGCTGTCGCCTGCAAGCGCCTTATCGAGCGTGAAGGCTGCTCGATCGTGGTGGCGCTCGGCATGCCGGGGAGGGCGGCCATCGACCAGGTCTGCGCTCACGAGGCCTCCCAGGGGATCATGATGGCGCAGCTGCTCACCTCCACCCACATCCTCGAGGTTTTCGTGCACGAGACCGAGGAGGACGACCCTGTGAAGCTCATCCCGGTCGGCGAGGCCCGGGCACGAAAGCACGCGCGCAATGCGTACTGGATGCTCTACGAGCCCGATCAGCTCGCGCGCCGGGCCGGCCAGGGCGTACGGCAGGGCTACGAGGATGCGGGGCCACTCGGTGCGGGCACGGCCGCCCGCTGACCAAGCCCCGGTCCTATTCGGCCCTCGCTCGGCTTGCGCGCGATCCCGATGCCATGGACTCCTACCTCGCCCAGGGAGACCAACTCGCCGAGGTCGACGTGGCAGTCGACGGATGAGCCCACAGATTGCGCCATGGCAGCTGTGGTGGGCCAACTTCGACCCCAAGGTCGGGCGCGAGCAGGCGGGCCTGCGACCCGCTTAGGTCCATCAGTCGAAAGCGCCTGGTAAGACGCCATCCTGGAGAGCTCGATCCCGAGGACATCGATTCCATCAAGTTCGTGCTACGCCAAATGATCGAGTCGCGCTGAAACCCGCGCGATCTGTCAGCGAGATCCGCAGGTGACGGTTCAGCGCTCGCCCGCTCGCTCGCCAAGCACCAGGTCGGATGCCATGCGCTCCGAAACCGCTATCCGGGGTGCTCGATCGGGCCGACTTCGGGCAGGTGGCGTCACTCGCCCGGCGGCGACCAGCTGGTGAAGTCGGTCATTGCCAGCAGAGGCTCCGGTGGCCACGATGTCTACGAGCGGCGAGCCTCGGACGGTGACCCGAACCATCTCGCCCTGTCCAACAGCTCGTATGGTCGCGGACGGTGTCCGCTTGAGCTCTCGAACACCGATCTCCCGCATGTGACCACAGTAACGCCGAGAAGGCAACCTGACACGGGCTTCAGCCAAGCGGTTGTCTGATACGTGCGGTCCGCGGGACGCGGGAGACCGCTCCGATGACAAAGCGTGGACCGGGTATCGGAGCGGTGATTACCAAGGGGCGCGAGCTCGGCCCTAGGGCGGTACCGACCCGGCGAGGGACGTGCACGCCGGGACTGTGCTTGGCGGATAGCCGGAGGTGTCCGGGTTCGGCACTGTCGAGCCACAGGTAACCCAGCCGACCTCGGCCCAGACACCGTCGGTGGCGGGAAGGTACTGGGGAGGCGGATCGGCCTTCAGGCGGCTGTCGTAGGTGAGATTGAGGAGGTAGCCGCTTTGCAGTCCACCGCTACCGAACACGCCGAACTGGCCGGCGTTGTTGACGGCGTCGGACCCGTTGAACGAGATCGTGCCGCCGGCAGCATTGCCTTCCCTCCAGTACTCGACCTCGAAGAAACCGTTCAGCGCGGCCGTGGCGGCATCGATCACTGGGTTGACGACTGTGCAATTCGGGATCATGTTGTTCCACCACGAGGTTCCGCTTCCATACGAGACAGCCATCGGCGCCGAAAGGTCGATGTTGTCCGTGCAGTCCGGCGCCATGCCGGACGTCGAGCTCCAGGGCCGTGCCATCCAGATGTTGTTGAGGGCTATCAGTCCAAGGACGTCAGGTGAGCCGGTGCAGTTTGCCAAAGTGTGATGGTACGAGAGATCGGCTTTCACGGCACAGCCGTAGGCAAGGCTACGGGCAATGACTATGTCGTTCGCAGACGACACCGTCACCTGGTAGGAGACCGCCCCCGACAAGATGGCGTCACCGTTCGTGCAGGTACCTGGAGTCGAATAGGTGGTCGAGGGCGAGTCGGGGTTGGTCCAAGGGTCGATGCAGTTCGCGACTGGTGCGTTCGTCTCAGCTGCCGGGATCGTCGCCCAGCTGTTCGGGTCGGTCGTGCTCGCGGGTAGGTTCTGCACCGCGATCACCGTCTGGGTGGTGATCGGCACCTGGGCAAAGTACTTCGTCTGCACGGTCCCGCCGCGGGAGCCGAGCACCTGGGTGTTCGTCGGGACGCCGCCGGAGTAAGTACACGCAGTGCCGCCACAGAGGTCGCCGAAGCCGGACGAGTGAGAAGTGGTGGTCGTCGGTGTCGCTCCGCAGTTGATCGAGTTCTCCGGAGTAGGCGAGTTGGCCCCGTAGGTGTCCTTCGTAAGTGGGCTCCACACATACATCGTCTCCGCGTGGGTAGAGACATTGTAGGAGAAGCGGATCATCGTCGGCCCGGTGTAGATGCAACCGGCGATCTTCCCGTCTTGGATCTCTCCGACGAGTGCCTGATTGGCTTGAGGGAGCGACTGGTTGACGCTGAATGCCGGCGACGA
>JAJYGW010000018.1 GCA_021790615.1 Actinomycetes bacterium
GCGGCCCGCTTCGCGCCTGGCCGAGCGCCCTGCCCCGCGACCCGAGGAGCGCTCGGTTCCGCCACCAGCGGAGCGGTCTGGTTCACCACCCGAAGAGCTTGAAGCGCGAGGCGGGCCAGATCCTGGCGACCACCCGTCCGATGATGTCGTGGCGCGGAACGGTGCCCCAGTAGCGGCTGTCGCACGAGATCCCGCGATTGTCCCCCATCACGAAGTACCGCCCGGCTGGGATCGTCTGCGGTTGGATCGGGATCCCCGGATCTGCCCGGGCGGATGCCGTGAGCCACGGCTGGGAGAGGAGGTGGTGGTTGATGAAGACCTCGCCGTGGGGGCCCGAGGAGATGAACTGGCCGGGCAGGCCGATCACGCGCTTCACCAGGTCGTGGATGTCCACGCCGGGCTCGCAGTGCTCGGCACGGGGCGCCCGGAAGACGATGATGTCCCCGGTGTGCACGGGGTGGAAGTCGTAGCTGAGCTTGTCGACGAGGATACGGTCGCCGATCATCAGCGTCGGTTCCATCGAGCCTGAGGGGATGAAGAAGGCCTGGACGACCCAGGTCCGCAGGGCGAGGGCGACCGACAGGGACACCGCGACCAGGACCACCCATTCGACCACCGCCCGACGGCGTCGAGGCCTGCCGTGGGCTCGCCGCGGCCGATCCTTCCTCGCGCTCCCTTCGGTGCCAGGCTTGCCAGCGGTGCCTGGCGGGCCGGCCGCGCCCGACGCACCGACCGCCTGGTGGTCGGTGCCTGCCTCGGTGCCCGATCTGCCGGTGGTGGTTGCTCCCGACTCCGGGACGGAGCTGTCGGCCCCCAGGGCCTCGCGCGTGCTCGCCCCGAGGTCCCGGTGCTCGTCCACGAGCTTCGACGCTAGCGAGGCCTACCCGGCGATGCCCGTCGCGGGCACGGAGTCGGTTGACGACCAGTCCCGCTGAGCCTAGATTGCACACAATTCGTCGCAGCACGGGGTGGGCAGAGGTGCAGGGAGCTGGAGACGTGGCAGAGGACGGCCGTTCGGCAACCGAAATTGCATACAAGGAGATCCGAGGCCACCTCCTCGACCGCCGGCTCCCCCCGGGCGCACCCTTGCGCGAGGCGGAGCTCGCCAGCCTGGCCGGCGTGTCCCGCACTCCCGTGCGCGAAGCGCTCCGCCGGCTCGACGCCGAAGGCTTGGTCGAGCTGCTGCCCCGTCGCGGGGCGCGGGTGGCGCCGTGGAGCGAGCAGGAGCTGGAGGACGTCTTCGCGCTCCGTCTGCGCCTCGAGGGGCTCGGCGCGAGGCTCGCGGCCACGAGGGCGAGCGCCGGAGAGGCCGAGCGGCTCCGCCAGCTCGCCGAGGCGGTGGCGATCGCCTCCCGCCGGCGAGACGCTCGCCGGTTCGACGAGATCACCCGGGCGAACAACGCCTTCCATGCCGGAGTCCTCGCAGCGGCTGGCGACGACTGGTTGCGCTCCTCGGTGGGTGCCGTCGTCTCCCGGGCACTGGTCCGCCACACGTTCGAGCGCTATCGGCCGGTCGACCTCCGCCGAAGCCTCGCGCACCACCACGAGCTCGCCGACGCAATCGCCGCTGGCGACCCGGACTGGGCGGAGTCGGTGATGTCCTCGCACATCTTCGCCGCTCGGCGTGTGCTCCTCTCGCACCGCGCGCAGGCCGACCGGACCGTGGCAGGGGCGAACGAATGAGCAGCGAAGCATCCGAGCCGAGCGAGCGGCGGGACAGGCGCCCTGCGCTGCCGGGGTCACCCGCCCCCGGGAGCGGACCGGGGTCGGCGTGGGCACCGGGATGGACGGGGGCACCGGGGCCGGCCGAGGACGCCGTGCCGGGCCCCCTCGCCGGGGTCACGGTGCTCGAGCTCGGCCAGCTGCTGGCTGGGCCGTTCTGTGGCCAGCTGCTCGGCGACTTCGGCGCGGAGGTCATCAAGCTCGAGGATCCCGGCAAGGGTGACCCGATGCGGGAGTGGGGTCGCGAGAAGCCGCACGGCCTGTCGCTCTGGTGGCCGGTCGTCGCTCGGGGGAAGAAGTCGGTGACCCTCAACCTCCGCAGCCCGAAGGGCCAGGAGCTCTTCCGGGACCTGGTCCGCCGCGCGGACGTGGTCGTGGAGAACTTCCGGCCCGGGACCCTCGAACGATGGGGGCTCGGTTTCGATGCGCTCTCGGCGCTCAACGAACGGCTGGTGCTCACGCGGGTGACCGGTTTCGGCCAGGACGGGCCCTACGCGTCACGCGCGGGGTACGGGGCGATCGGTGAGGCGATGGGAGGCCTCCGCTACGTCTGCGGCGATCCGTCGACCCCGCCGAGCCGGATGGGGATCTCGATCGGCGACGCACTGGCCGGGACCTTCGCCGCCTACGGGACGGTCCTCGCCCTGTTCGCCCGGGAGCGGACCGGTCGGGGGCAGGTCGTCGACTCCGCCATCTACGAGGCGGTGCTCGCGATGATGGAGTCCCTCGTGCCCGAGTACGCCCTCGGCCACTACGTCCGGGAGCGCACCGGCGCCACGCTCCCGAACGTCGCCCCCTCGAACGTCTACCCGACTGCAGACGGCGCGCTCGTGCTGATCGCTGCGAACCAGGACAGCGTCTTCGCCCGCCTCGCAGCGGCGATGGGTGAGCCGGAGCTCGCGTCGGACCCCCGCTACGCCTCGCACTCCGCGCGCGGGCTCGTCCAGGCAGAGCTCGACGAGCGCATCGCGGCGTGGACCGCGGCGCTCCCGGCCGCAGAGCTCGAGGCGATCCTCGACGAGCACGCCGTGCCCCAGGGACGGATCTACACCGCAGCGGACATGCTGGCCGACCCGCACTTCGCCGCGCGTCGGGCGATCGTCGAGCTCCCGCACCCCGAGCTCGGCCCCTTCCCGATGCAGAACGTGGCGCCGAGGCTCTCGGCGACGCCCGGCTCCGTGCGCTGGGTGGGGCCCGAGCTCGGCGCGCACAACGAGGAGATCTGGGGCGAGCGCGTCGGTCTGTCCGGGGCGGAGCGGGAGGTGCTCGTGAGGGAGGGCGTGCTCTAGGCGCCCGAGCAGGACGACGCACAGCAGGACGACGCTCTCGGGCGGGGCGAGTGGGAGCGGGTCGCGAGGCAGCCGGGGTGGCGAGCGCCCCGGCCGAGACCGGGGTGGGGACACCGCCGGGGAGAGGAGGGGACCGTGCCCTACAGACTGGGCGTGGACGTCGGGGGGACCTTCACGGACCTCCTGCTCATCGACGAGGCGAGCGGCGCGACGCACCGGGCGAAGGTGCCGTCCACGCCCGCCGACCAGTCGGTCGGCGTGCTCGCTGGGATCCTCCAGCTCTGCGAGGCGGCGGGCGTCGACCCCGGGGCGATCACCCACCTCGTCCACGGGACGACCGTCGCGACCAACGCCGTGCTCGAGGGCAAGGGCGCGAAGGTCGGCCTCGTCGTGACCAAGGGCTACCGGCAGGTCCTCCAGGTGGCCCGCTCCTTCGTGCCCGGGGGCCTCGCGGGGTGGATCATCTGGCCGAAGCCGACGCCCCTCGCGCTCCTCGAGGACACCGTCGAGGCCGACGAACGCGTCGCCGCCACCGGTGAGGTGCTCCGCCCGCTGGACGAGGAGGCGCTCGTCGAGCGCCTCCGCGAGCTCGGGCGCCGTGGCGTCGAGGCCGTCACGGTCAGCTTCGTCAACGCCTTCGCCAACGACGCCCACGAGCGTCGCGCCGAGGAGCTCTGCGCAGCCGAGCTCCCGGACCTGCCGGTGTCGCTCTCGTCGAAGATCCTCCCCGAGATCCGGGAGTACGAGCGCACGCTCACCACGGTCGCCAACTCCTACGTCCGCCCCGCGGTGTCGCGCTACATCGGGAGCCTCGAACGCGAGCTCGCCGCCCGGGGGATCGGGGCGCGCCTGCACATCCTGCGGTCGGACGGGGGCCTCATGCCGACGGACGTCGCCCGGGCGGCGCCGGTGACGATGCTGGTCTCGGGTCCGGCCGGCGGGGTGGCCGGCGCGGTGTGGATCGCACAACAGGCTGGTTTCGAGAACCTGCTGACGCTGGACATGGGCGGGACCTCGACCGACGTCGCCCTCGTGCAGCACGGGCGGGCGGCGGTCGGTCGGGAGACCTCCGTCGGTGACCTCACGCTGCGGGCCAGCTCGATCGACGTGCGCACCGTCGGCGCCGGCGGCGGGTCGATCGCCCACGTCCCCGAGCTCACCAAGGCCCTCCGGGTCGGCCCCCAGAGCGCCGGGGCCGAGCCCGGCCCGGCGGCGTACGGCCGCGGCGGAACCGAGCCGACCGTCACCGACGCGAACCTC
>JAJYGW010000189.1 GCA_021790615.1 Actinomycetes bacterium
TCGCGGGGCACCAGCACGTCGCGGGGCACCAGCACGTCGCGGGGCACCAGCACGTCGCGGGGCACCGCCGCTCCCCGGCGGGCGGCCCCCACCGCACGCGCGGCGCTACCGGGCCGAGCTCCGGGCACGAAGGCGCCGCGCTGGGGAAAGGTCGCCCGGAGCGGCGCCACCGTCCTCGCGGCGGACGCCCGGCCCCGGCGAGACGACCCGCCTCGCACCGGGGCACGACGACCACCCGGCCCCCACAGCGGAGCCGCGGCCAGGGACCCGGGGAGAAACCCCGCTCGGACAGCCCCCCGGCAGGCACCCGAGGCGCTCCTGCGACGCGACCCCGAGGAGGAGGTCGTCCGAGAGGTTGCTGCTCCGGCCGCGTCGAACGCTGGGCTCGTCTCCGGTCAGCGCCAACTGCGTCGCCCGGAGGCAGTCCGGCCAGCCGAAGCAGAGCCGGCCGGCCTTCCCGAGCCCGTTCGGGACGACCTCACCCGTGCCGTCGGTGGCCGGCTCGGTCGGCAGCTCGCGGGCCGTCTGGCCAAGGCGAGCGAAGCGTACGCCCGTGATCGCTACGGCGAGGCGAGGCGCATCCTCGAGCAACTGGCACGCAGGGCCCCAGACGTCCCCGCCGTGCGAGAGCTCTACGGGCTCACCCTCTACCGAGAGGGGCGGTGGCGAGAGGCCGTCCGTGAGCTCGGCGCCTACGCGGCGCTCAGCGGCTCCGTCGACCAGCACCCCGTCCTCGCGGACTGCTATCGCGCCCTCGGGAGGCCCGAGATGGTGGCCGAGCTCTGGGAGGAGCTCCGGCGCGCCTCTCCCGGGGTGGATCTCCTCACCGAGGGGCTGCTGGTGCTCGCCGGGACTCGCGCGGACGAGGGTGACCTCCGGGGTGCCATTTCACTCCTCGAACAGCGGCTCCGCCCGGTTCGACACCCGACGCAGCACCATGTTCGCCTCTGGTACGCCCTCGCAGACCTCTACGAGCGCTCCGGAGACCTGCCAGCAGCGCGCCGGCTCTTCGGGGACGTTGCTCGTGCGGACCCTGAGCTCGGTTCCGTTGCCGAGCGACTCGCCGCGCTCACCTGAACGGCGACCTGCGCTCCTCCCGGCTCCGCCTCCTCGACCGACGCCTCCGACCGGACCCCCGCTCACCCCGCTGGAGAGCGTCGGGCCCGAGCGGTGTGAACCGCAAGGGACCCGAGCGGTCGGAGCAGTCGGGCCACCCGCGCCAGCCCAGCCGGTCAGGGCAGGACCGTTACCAGGCTTCCGATGTGGAGCAGCGGGTAGACCTTCGCCGCCGTCGGGATCGGCAGCTCGACGCACCCGACACTCTGCGGGAAGCCGTACCCGTCCGGTCGGTAGAAGCCGTGGACGGCATCGCTCCCGTTGAAGTAGTTGATCCAGTGCACCGGATCGGCGTAGGTACTGCCGTCCGGGTTCGTTCCCCGCATGATCTGGAACGGGAGCCGCTCGTAGACCGCGTAGGTCCCGGTGGCGGTGGCTACGCCGGGGACGCCGGTGTTCACCAGCGTGTGGATCGCGACCTTGCCGTTGAGGTAGATCCACGCCTGCTCCGGGAGGTTCTCCGACACCTCGACCCAGGAGTAGGGGTGCGGATCCATCTTGTGGGCGACGACCGCCTTCAACAACATCGGCCAGAGGAGCGGGTTGGGTCCTGCGCTCTGGCTGAAGTTCAGACCGCTCACGTGCTCGAAGTCCATGACCGCACCCTCGGTCATGACGTTGTAGGACCCGGGTGCCCACTGCACCTCGAGCGCCGGCTGCGGGGTGAAGCGCCAGGCGAACGTCCCCTGCGGCGGATTGCTGGCGAGTGCGGCCTGCCCGTCCAGTGTGGTGGGCGATGCGGCCGGGGGGTTGGTGGGGTCGAAGCGCACGGGAAGGTAGCCGAGGGTCGCGAGGAGCTGCTGCAACCGGAGCACCGAACCCGCCGCCGGGGTGAAGCTGAGCTCGCGTACCGCAGCGGTCGGCTTCGCGCCCGACTCGACGACGGACACCGGAGCGGGGAACGACAGGCGCATCTCCTCGCCCGGCCAGAACGCCGGACCGCTCGGCACGAACTCGAGCGCGTTCGCCGCGGTCTGGTGCCACGTCCCGCTCGGCACCAACGCCCCGCGGACGACGGGCATGAGGCTCGGGCGCTGCGACCCGAAGACCTTCGACACCGGCGCAGAGAAGTGGATCTGGATCGTGCCGGAGAGCGTGAGGGTGCCGCTCGAGAGCGCCGGCTGGACGAAGGCGAGCGGCGTCGTGCCGGCCGCCCCGTAGTACGTCAGCTTCGACGGTGCGGGGAGCGCCTCCCACCTCTGCGGCACCGCCGCCACGGTGACCGTCCCGGTCTGGCCGTCCGCGACGTTCGTCACGAGATCGAACGTCGACGAGGGCCGCGCCAGGTGCGCGACCGGGTCGTGCCCCGAAACGGAGTAGGCCACGACGGAGACCGGTGCACTGAAGCGTGCGACGACGGCGTGTCCGGGCTGCACCACGGCGACGGGGTTCAGCAGCGACGCGGACGGTGTCCGGACCGAGGTCTGGACCCGCACCGTGGAACCGAGCAGCCATGCAGCCCAGCTCGGCCGCCGGAACACTGCCGTCACCGCGAGCGTGGCACCGGCCGGCACCGGGGTGCTCGGGAGGAGCTCTCCGTCCCGCATGACGAGGCTCACGGACTGGTCACCGTAGGTTGCAGACGCGCTCGCGAGTGACATCGCAGCGCCGGAGTGGTCCACCTTGGCGAGAGCCGTGTTCGAGGTGGAGAGGGAGACGCCTCCTCGCCCGAGGAACCACGCCGCGCCCACCCCGACCGCAGCGAGCACCAGCACGCCGCCGAGCGCACCGCCGGCCCATGCCAGCGGGTGCGAGTGCCGCTCCGCTCCATCCGAAGGCTTCTCCGCGAAGTGACGACCACGTGCCGACCCAGCCCGCCCAGAGCCCACCTCGCCATCCACGACCGTCACGCAACGCTCCTTCCTGCGGGTGGCGACTTCTCCACCGCCCAGCATAGGTCACCTGCCGGGCCACGACGGGCGAGGCCGCCCAACCCGGCTCTCTTTGCAGTTCTCGCGGCCGCCGGCCCGTCGCGGGCGGCTCCTCCCGCTCCGACCAGCGGTCATCCTGCCGGCGGTCCTCGGTGTGGAGGTCCGACTGGCGGTGGTTTCACCCCGGCTTCTCGCCGGAGGCTGGAGCGGGCTACCGTGCGCGCAGTTCCGTCCTCACAGTGGGCGCCGCGCCCTCGACCGGTCCATCTTCTCATGTCCGGTCAATCTCCGGGTGTCACCCCCCCCAGGGCTGCTGGCGAGGCACTCGCTAGCATGGTCCTCGACCGGCCGATCGGTCGGCGCCCGTCGGCCAGGGAGGATCACGATGGACCTCGAAGCGCTCCTCGGACCGGAAGCGACATCGCTGCTCGAGCATCGCTGCAAGGCCGTCCCGCGTGAGCTGCTCGTGGCCCCCGGACCTGACCACATCGAGCGGGTCTGGGTGGAGAGCGACCGCTCGCCCGCAGTGCTACGAAGCCTCGCTGCGCTGCGCGACCACGGTCGGCTCGGTGGCACTGGCTACCTCTCCATCTTCCCCGTCGACCAGGGCATCGAGCACTCCGCGGCAGCGAGCTTCGCGAAGAACCCGGCCTACTTCGACCCGCGAAACCTCTGCGAGCTCGCCGTCGAGGCAGGCTGCAACGGCATCGCGACCACCCTCGGTGTGCTCGGCGCGGTCGCGCGCCGCTACGTGCACCGCATCCCCTTCATCGTGAAGCTCAACCACAACGAGCTTCTCACCTACCCGAACCATGCCGACCAGATTCCCTTCGCCTCCGCGCGCCAGGCTGCCGACCTCGGCGCGACCGGTGTCGGGGCCACGATCTACTTCGGCTCACCGGAGAGCGACCGACAGATCGAGGAGGTCTCGGCCGCGTTCGCCGAGGCGCACCGGTTGGGGCTCTGCACCATCCTCTGGTGCTACGTGCGCAACAACGCGTTCCGCAAGGACGGGGTGAACTACGAGTCCTCGGCGGATCTCACCGGCCAGGCGAACCACATCGGGGTCACGATCGAGGCCGACGTGATCAAGCAGAAGCTCCCGGACTCGAACGGCGGCTACCAGGCGATCGGCTTCGGCAAGACCGACCCGCTCGTCTACGACACGCTCACCACGTCGCACCCGATCGACCTCGCCCGCTGGCAGGTGCTCAACTGCTACGCCGGGCGCGTCGGCCTCATCAACTCGGGTGGGGAGTCG
>JAJYGW010000306.1 GCA_021790615.1 Actinomycetes bacterium
GGAGGCGGACCAGCAGGTGCAGGTGCAGGTGCAGGTGCAGGTGCAGGTTGTGCCCCTGCGCCGGGGCCGCGACGCACGTCGATCAGCGCGAGGACGTCTTCTCGGGTGATGCGACCGCCCAGACCCGTGCCGATGACCTCGGAGGGAGAGATGCGGTTCTCGTCGAGCAGCCTGCGGACGACCGGGGAGAGCAGCAACCCCTCGGTCTCAGACGCCATCGGGATCCCTGCCTCGGAGCCCGGTCCCGCCGGTGCCGGTACCGCCGGTTCCTCGGCGGGACGCTGCACGTACCCGACTGGCGGGGGAGGCGGCGGACTCGGGGGCGGCGGAGCGGCCTGTGGCGGCACAGGTGAGACCTGAGGGGCCGGCGCAGTCGGGGCCGGCGCAGGAGGGGTCGGCGCAGGAGGGGCCGGCGCAGGAGGGGCCGGCGCAGGAGGGGCCGGCGCAGGAGGGGGAGCGGCCTGAGGGGCCGGCGAGGGTGCAGCTGTCTCGGCCACCGTCCCGGCCTCGCCCGATGCGTCAGAGATGACCGCAAGACGGGCGCCCACCGGCACCGTCTCACCCTCTGGAACGAGGATCTCTGAGAGCACACCCGACGCGGGGGCGGGCACCTCCGAATCGACCTTGTCGGTGGAGACTTCGAAGAGCGGCTCGTCGCGGTTCACCTGCTCTCCGACGGACTTCATCCATCGGGTGATGGTCCCCTCGGTGACCGTCTCGCCGAGCTGCGGCATCATGACGTCAGGCAACGTGCAATCCCCTTCCCGTCAATGCGAGCACCGTCTCCCCAAAGGCCTCCGAGAGCGACGGGTGCGGCTGGATGAACTGTGCGACCTCGGCGGGGGTGGCCTCCCAGTTGACCGCGAGGTACCCCAAGCCGAGCTGCTCGGTCACCCACGGGCCGACCATGTGGACCCCCAGGATCCTGCCGGCGCTGCCGTCGGGGAGCCGCTCGGCGATGACCTTGACGAACCCCTCGGTGTCGCCGATGATGCGCGCGCGACTGTTGCCGCCGAACGGATCCTTTTTCACCACGACGGGGATGCCGCGCTCGACGGCCTGGCCCTCGGTGAGCCCTGCGAAGGCGACCTCCGGATGGCAGTAGATGGCCCACGGCACCCGCTCGTAGTCGACCGGCACCATCGGCTCGCCGAGGATGCCCTTGATGACGAGCACCGCCTCCTCGAAAGCGACGTGCGCGAGCTGGGGGGTCCCTGCGCATACGTCCCCCACCGCCCAGACACCCTGCTCGTGGGTCTGCATGAGATGGTTCACCAGCACGAACCCGCGCTCGTCCAACTGCACCTCGGTGCCCTCGGACAAGAGACCCTCGGTGCGCGGGCGGCGCCCGACCGAGGCCACGACGCACTCGACCTCGACCTCGCTGCCGTCACCGAGATGGACGACGGTGCGCGACCCGTCGGGCGATGGCGCGTGGCCCTTCACCTGCGCGCCGGTCACCACCTCGATGCCGCGCCTTTTGAACGAACGCGCCACGACGGCTGAGACGTCGTCGTCACAACCTGCGAGGATCGAGCCCAGGGCCTCGAGGATCGTGACCTTGGTGCCGAGGTCCGAGAGGAGCGAGGCGAACTCGCAGCCGATCGCCCCCCCGCCGATCACGGCCACCGACGCCGGCACGTGCTCGAGCTCCAAGAACTCGTCCGACGTGAGGACGTAGCGCCCGTCCACGTCGAGCCCGGGCAGGGTCCGCGGCACCGATCCGGAGGCGAGGACGACGTGGCGACCGGTGATCTCGTCCCCCGCGTCCGGCCCATCGATCACGCGTACGCGCCGTCCGGGGAGGAGCGTTCCAGTCCCCGAGAGGACCGTGACCTTCCTGCCGCGCAGGAGCCCGCTCAGCCCGCGGGTGAGCTGGTCGACGACAGCCACCTTGCGACGCTGGTTCACCGCGAAGTCGACCGTCGGCTCGCCGGCCATGATGCCGAACTCCGCTGCACCGCGCACCGTGCGGTACACGGCCGCAGCCTCGAGGAACTCCTTGGCGGGGACGCACCCGCGATGCAGGCAGGTGCCTCCGACCTTTGTGAGCTCGACGATGGCGATCCGCAGGCCCGCCGACGCGCCGTACAGGGCGGCCGCGTACCCCCCGGGACCTCCACCGATGATCACCACGTCGTAGTCCACTGCATCCTCCTCGGGCGCGGCGCGCCAGGACAAGCCACCCACGAGACTAACGGGGCTCTCTAGTCGCGGAGTCCGTCGAGCACCCGGCGGATCCGTCGCCCGACCAGTCCCGTGCCCGAGCCCAGCACCGCGCGCACGGGCGAGCGCGACGGGTGGTACGCGTCCGAGGCGGCACGGAGCAAATCGTCCTCCGCCGCGCTGAGCTCGATGTCCGCCGATGCGGCGTTCAGCTCGGCCTGCTCGACCGAGGACGCGCCCGGGATCGCGACGACGTTGGGTCGCCGGACGAGCCAGGCGAGCGCGACCTGGGTGGGAGTCGCGTGGTGCGCGCTCGCCACCTCGCGTAGCGCGTCGAGGAGCGGGGCCGACCGCTTCAGGTTCTCGGGACGGAAGGCGCCGGTGCGCGCACGCAGTCCCGTCGGGCGCTGGCCCGGGGCGTACCTGCCGGACAGCAGGCCCTGGGCGAGCGGGCTGTAGGCAATGATCACGCGTCCGTTGGCCTGCGCCCAGGGCAAGAGCTCACGCTCGGCCGAGCGATCCACAAGGTTGTAGCGCACCTGGTTCGACAGGACGGGATGGCCGAGGAGGCGCTCGAGCTCCTGCCAACGAGACAGCGAGTAGTTGCTCACCCCGACGTGGAGGGCGAGCCCCGAGTCGAGGAGCGTTGCGAGCGCGTCGGCAACCTGGCGCGCCGGGACCACGGGGTTCCGCCAGTGAAGCTGGTAGAGGTCCACGTACCCGGTGCCGAGGCGCTGCAAGCTGCCGCGCGCGCGCCGGGTGACGATCGGCTCCACCGGAAGGACCGGGAAGAGCTTCGTCGCGAGGAACGCCTCTTCGCGCCGTTCGGAGATCGCCGCGCCGACGATCCGTTCGGAACGTCCGAACGCGTAGATCTCGGCGGTGTCGATCAGGTTCACGCCGAGCTCCAGCGACCGCTCGACGATGCGAGGCGCGACCTGATTCGCGTAGGTGGTCCCGTAACCCCATTCGCCGGACCCGAACTGCCAGGTCCCCAAGCCCACCGGGAACAGGCGGACCCCGTCGGCCTCAACGTGGCGCACTCGGCGTCCAGCTCCTATTTGGGGGGCATCCTGATGCCGCCGTCGAGTCGGATGACTTCGGCGTTCAGGTAGCTGTTGCGGGCGATTTGGACGACGAGCTGCCCGTAGCGGGCGGGGTCCCCGAGGCGCTTGGGGAAGAGGACCGACTCGCCGAGCGCCCGCCGCTGCTCCTCGGGGAGCATGCCGAGGAGTGGCGTGTCGAACAGCCCGGGCGCGATGGCCACGACCCGTATTCCCACGACAGCGAGGTCACGGGCGGCAGGCAGGGTCATGCCGACGACGGCGCCCTTGGATGCCGAGTATGCAAGCTGTCCGATCTGGCCGTCGAACGCGGCGACCGACGAGGTGTTCACGATGACGCCGCGCTCTTGGTCCTCGAGCGGCTCGGTCTTGGAGATCGCGGCCGCTGCTCTCGTCATGACGTTGAAGGTCCCGATCACGTTGAGCCGCTGGATGAACTCGAACGGCCCGAGCTCGTGGGGGTTGCCCTGCCGGTCGATCACCCGGCCGATCCATCCGGTCCCGGCGCAGTTGACCGCGATCCGCAGCGGCGCACCCGACGCCGCCTGGTCCACCGCGCGCTGGCAGTCCTCGGGATTGGTGACGTCACCGGCCACGTAGCTCCCGCCGAACTCGTCGGCGACGGCTCTCGCCCCGTCCTCATTCAAGTCGAAGACCGTGACGTGCACCCCTTCGGCGGCGAGCGCGCGAGCCGTCGCGGCGCCGAGACCTGACGCTGCGCCGGTGACGAGCGCAGACGAACCCTCGAGCTCCATTGGCATTCAGGGGCGCGGTGCTTGCGATGCAAGCCCGGTTCCCCGTCCCCCTTTCCGGTGAGTGGCGGGAGGGAGATTCCCCCCCGCCGGGTTCCTCCTGGCGATCAACGGCACTGCGACCCCGTCAAGCTCCCTCGTGCCTCCGCCGGGCTGCACGACCGGCTCGTCCCGACCGTCTTTGCCGAGGGGGCTGGAGGGCTCCGACCCGAGGGGGCTGGAGGGCGCCGACCTGAGG
>JAJYGW010000164.1 GCA_021790615.1 Actinomycetes bacterium
GTATCTCCATCGGTCGGTGTTGGTCAACAGCACCGGTCATCATGACCGGGACCGTGCACCGACCGATGGAACTCATCGTGTTGCCAACCCGTTCGACCGTGGCGCTGGTCAACGCCTCCTGCGATGCCGTGGGGCGCGCGATAGCCGGTGAGGACATGAGGAGGGTCTGTCACCACGACCATGTGCTCCATGGCGGCGTTCTTCCTTGTCGTAGGACCCTCCGGCACGCCGTCCAGAAGCTCCGGGAGCCCCCACAGGGCACGGCTTCTGGGACGTCGCGGCCGACGGTGGCATCTTCAGCTTCGGCGACGCCCAGTTCTACGGATCGATGGGTGGTAAGCCCGTCGGCCAGCCGGTGGAGGGCTTTGGGTAGAGCGCCCGCCGCAACCTGGAGCCTTTAGGAACAGCTCACGTTCTCGAGGGGCGATCTGCGTGCGGAGAAGCGGCACGTCGGTGGCAGGGCAGCGGTAGGGTGACCGTCAGCGGCGCTCTACGAGAGCCTCGACCGAGCAGGAGGTCGACGATGTCACGCCATTACGCCCGTCTGACGCAACCGCTAGTTCGTGAAGCCGGCACGCTTCGCCCAGCTTCATGGCAGGAGGCGCTCGACCGGGCCGCAGAAGGCTTCGCTTCCCGGCGTGGCAAGGAGTTCGGGATGTTCAGCTGCTCGAAAGCGAGCAACGAGGTCAACTACCTCGCCCAGAAGTTCACCCGCCAGGTGATGGGGTCCAACAACATCGACTCCTGTAACCGCACCTGACACGCTCCAAGTGTCGCCGGTCTGGCGGCAGTGTTCGGTGCCGGAGGCGGCACCAGCTCGTACGAGGAGATCGAGCACACCGATCTCGTCATCTTGTGGGGGTCGAACGCCCGTGAGGCGCACCCGATCTTCTTCCACCACCTCTTGAAGGGGCTTCGACTCGGGGCGAAGATGTACGCCGTCGACCCCCGGCGCACGACGTCGGCGCAGTGGGCCGACGTGTGGCTCGGCATCGACGTCGGGTCGGACATCGCGTTGGCGAACGCGGTCGGACGTGAGATCATCCGGGCGGGCCTCGTCAACACCGAGTTCGTGCGTCGCGCGACGACCGGGTTCGACGCATACGCCGCCTCCGTGGAGCCCTACTCCCTGGAAGAGGGCGAGCGCCTCACCGGGGTGCCGGCGGAGGTCATCGCCCAGCTCGCGCACGACTACGCCCGGGCGGATCGGGCCCAGCTCTGCTGGACGCTCGGGATCACCGAGCACCACACCGCGACCGACAACGTCCTGGCCCTGTGCAACCTGGCCCTCCTGACCGGCCATGTCGGTCGGTACGGCTCGGGGCTCGTGCCCCTGCGGGGGCAGAACAACGTCCAGGGCGGCGGGGACATGGGGGCGCTTCCCAACAAGCTGCCCGGCTTCCAAGACGTCGAGAACGACGCCATACGTGCTCGCTTCGACGCCCGTTGGGGTGTTGCGGTGCCGCTCCAGCACGGCTGGCACCTCTCCCAGATGTTCGACGCGATGGCGCGCGGTGAGCTGCGCGCCCTCTTCGTGCTCGGGGAGAACCCCGCACAGTCCGAAGCCGACGACCATCGCGCCGTCCGCCTGCTCGAGGGGCTGGACCACCTCGTCGTCCAGGACATCTTCCTCACGAAGACTGCCGAGCTCGCCGACGTGGTCCTCCCTGCCGCGGTCGGCGCCTTCGAGTCGGATGGCACCGTCACCTCCAGCGAGCGCCGTGTCCAGCGGGTTCGCCCGGCCCTGCGGCCGCCCGAAGGCGCCCGTGAGGACATCGAGATCCTCAGCGAGCTGGCCGGGCGGCTCGGACAGGACTGGGGTCGTCCTAGTGCCGAGGAGGCGTGGGACGAGCTGCGGAGCCTCTCTCCGATGCACGGCGGGATGGCCTATGCGCGGCTGGAGGCGCTCGGGGGCATCCAGTGGCCGTGCCCCAGCGAGGACCATCCCGGCACGCAGTTCCTCCACGCCCGACTCTGGGAGGAGGACCCTGACAAGCGGGGGGCGCCCGCTCCGTTCAGCCCGGTGACGTTCGAGCCCCCGCTCGACGAGCTCGACGAGGAGTTCCCTGTCCGCCTCACCACCGGGCGCCGATTGGACTCCTTCAACACCGGCGTGCAGAGCGGTCGGTACCGCTCGCCGCTGCGCAGGCCCGAGACCCTCGACCTGTCCCCCGAGGACATGGACGCGCTCGGGCTGAGCGAGGGGGAGCGGGTCCGGATCTCCTCGCGGCGCGGGACCCTTGTCGCACCCGTGCGCCGCGATCCGACGCTGCGTCCCGGGCTGGCGTTCATGACGCCGCACTTCCCCGACGAAGCCGACACGAACGTGCTCACGCTCGACTCGTGGGACCCCAAGTCCGGGACGGCGGAATTCAAGGCGACGGCGATCCGGGTCGAGCGAATGCCTGACGCCGGATCCGAGCCTGTGCCCGCTGAGACCGATGCGGCTGACGTGGCGGCGGGCGCACGATGATGAGGAGGCCGCGCTGATGGACCTGCGGGTGAGCGAAGCGCCGGCGAGCCCGGCGGAGCGCAAGGCCGTCGACTCGGTCCTCGGTCCCCCGGAGTCCGGCTGGTCTGGCGGCGCGCGCACGCCGCGCGACGGGCACGTGGCGATCGGCGGGCTGGCCCGCGCGAAGGATCGTCGTCGCCTGCTCCTGCCCGCGTTGCACACGTTGCAAGAGCGCACCGGGTGGATCAGCAGCCCTGCGCTCGGCTACCTGTGCGAGCGGCTCGACCTTGCGCCCGCAGAGGTGTACGGGGTCGCGAGTGCGTACGCCCTCTTCGGGTACGAGCCCGGACCGCCCGTGGTGGTCCACGTCTGCGACGACGTCGCGTGCAGGGCGGCGTGCGGCGGGGACCCGATCGAGCCGGTTGCTGCGAGGTTCGGGCCCGCGGGGTCTGCCCTCGGGCGCGTGGACGGGCAGGCGTCGATCACCTGGAGGCCATCCCCCTGCCTCGGCCTTTGCGAGCACGGTTCGGCCGCGCTCGTCCAGCAGGCCGGAGAGCGCGGGGGCCGGGCGACGCTCGCGCCCTTCAGCGCCGACGACCTCGACCATCTGATCTCCCTGGCATCTCGGGGCCCCTCGGCCGTGACCGGAGCGCCGGACGGGTCCGACTTGCCCGACGGCCTGGGCGGCCCCCTCGACCTCGCCGCGCTGGAGGCACCGCTCGCGCTCGTGCCCCAGGTAGTCGCTGGAGGTCTCGGGGCGGCGGAGGCGAGGGGGCCGGGCACCGCGCCCTCGGGCCGAGAGCCCGGGCCGCGGCTGCTGCGTCGCGTCGGTCGCGTCGACCCGACGTCACTCGACGCCTACCGCGCGGCCGGTGGCTACGAGCCGCTCCGCCGCGCGATCGAGCTCGGACCATCCGGAGTGATCGCCGAGCTGAAGGATGCCAATCTGCTCGGCAGGGGAGGGGCAGCTTTCCCCACCGGGGCCAAGTGGGAGGCGGTCGCGCGCAACCCGCTGCGGCCGCACTACTTCGTGGCAAACGCCGACGAGTCCGAGCCGGGCACGTTCAAAGACCGGGTGCTCTTGGACAACGATCCGTACGCGCTCGTCGAGGCCCTGACGATCGCAGGGCTCGCCACGGGCGCCGAACAGGGCTTCGTGTACGTGCGCGGCGAGTACCCGCTGGCAGCCTCCCGGCTCGAGCACGCGGCCAGCGAGGCTCGCTCGAGAGGGCTCCTCGGTAGTGACGTGATGGGCTCGGGGCTCGCTTTCGACCTCGAGGTTCGGCGTGGGGCCGGGGCGTACATCGCCGGGGAGGAGACTGCCCTGTTCAACTCGATCGAGGGTCGGCGACCCGAGCCGCGTAACAAGCCGCCATTCCCGGTCGATCGGGGGTTGTTCGACCGCCCGACGGGCGTGAACAACGTGGAGACGCTTCTCTCCGTCCTCGAGGTGCTGCGGATCGGTGGCCTCGCCTACGCCACCGTGGGGACGCCGGGATCGACCGGGACCCGGTTGTTCTGCCTGTCCGGTCGCGTCGCGCGCCCGGGCCTCTACGAGGTGCCGATGGGGACCACCCTCGGCTCCCTGCTCTCGACGGCCGGGGGTGTGGCAGGCGGAAGGTCGCTGCAGGCCGTGCTGCTCGGCGGGGCGGCTGGGACGTTCGTGGGGCCCGAGGAGCTCGACCTCCCCCTGTCGTTCGAGGGTGCGAGGGCCGTAGGTGCCACGCTCGGGTCCGGTGTGGTCGTCGTGCTGGACGACACGGTGG
>JAJYGW010000302.1 GCA_021790615.1 Actinomycetes bacterium
ACGGTCTCGAGGCGCAGCTTCACGCCCGTCGCCTCGAGATCGGCGATCGTCCGGTGCGCGAGCGACCGCCAGTCCGGCACCTCTCCGGAGACGTGGTAGGGGATGCCGCAGATGGAGAAGTTCGGGTAGCGGTCGGCGGCCACGACGGTGACGGCGACACTGGGGTCGAGCTCCCGTGCCCGCAGCGCTGCGCTGATCCCCGCATCGCTTCCTCCCACGGCCACGAGATGCATTCAGCCTCCTGATCCTCGGGCTGGACCCGGGTCCCCGTCCGAAGGGGTCCGCCGAGAGCCGGTCATCGGCAATGCCCCGTCCTGCCGATCGCAGTCCCGCCCTGCGGGTAGCGCCGGCGGGCCCACAGGGCGACGTAGACGAGCGAGACGAGCACCGGGACCTCGATGAGCGGCCCGACGACGCCCGCGAGCGCTTCGCCCGAGGTGACGCCGAACACGCCGATGCACACGGCGATCGCAAGCTCGAAGTTGTTGCCGGCGGCGGTGAACGCGAGCGTCGCGGTCCGCGCGTACGGGAGGTGGAGCCCTCGGCCCAGCGCGAACGAGCCGAACCACATGACCGCGAAGTACCCGAGCAGCGGAAGAGCGATGCGGACCACGTCGCCAGGACGTGCGGTGATCGTGCGGCCCTGGAGGGCGAAGAGGATCACGATCGTGTAGAGCAGGCCGTAGAGGGCGAACGGGCCGAGCCGGGGAAGGAGTCTCCCCTCGTACCACGCGCGGCCTTTCCGGCGCTCCATGATCGTCCGCGTGAGGTACCCGGCGACGAGCGGAACCCCCAAGAAGATCGCGACGGTCTCGGCGATGGTGCCCACCGAGACGTGCAGGCCGACCGTGGACAGCCCGAGCCATCCAGGAAGGACGCTGAGGTAGAAATAGCCGAGGAGCGCGAAGGCCGCGATCTGGAACAACGAGTTGAGCGCGACGAGAACGGCAGCCGTCTCGCGGTCTCCGCCCGAGAGGTCGTTCCAGATCAGCACCATGGCGATGCAGCGGGCCAACCCCACGATGATGAGCCCGGTGCGGTAGGCGGGGAGGTCCGGAAGCAGCAGCCACGCCAGGGTGAACATGACCGCAGGACCGACGACCCAGTTCAGCACCAGGGAGGAGACGAGCATCCGCCCGTCGCGGGTCACCGCCGTGAGCCGCCCGTACCGGACCTTGGCGAGCACCGGGTACATCATCACGAGCAGGCCGACGAAGATCGGCAACGACGTCCCCTGGGTCACCTGGATCGCGTCGAGGTGCCGGTTGAGGCTCGGCACCGCCCGCCCGAGGCCGATCCCGAGCCCCATGGCGCAGAGGATCCACACCGGCAGGAAGCGGTCGACGAAGGAGAGCCGCCTCGTGACCCGCTGCTCGGGAGCGGACCCGTCCGGCTGCGGCTCTTCCGAGGGCGCCCGGAGCGGTCGGGCGGTCGTGACGTCCCCGGCAGCTCGAGCCCCTGACGGCCCTACTGGGCCCCGTCGATCGATGTGGGCACGCAACGAGCTAGGGCGTCGGGACGTGCAGGTCGGCGCGAGTGGCGAGGTCGCCGTCGCCGTCGCCGGGGCGCACCTTGGCGGGCGCGGTGTCGAAGAGCGTCGAGGAGAAGGGCGCCGCCGCGTCGAGGTCGGCGACGCTCGGGGCAAGCTGCACACGCGACATGAGGACCTCCCGCTACCATCGACGATGGTCAATGCATCGACGCTAAATGACACATTGGCATTTGTCAATGGGAGGAGGGCGACGGTGAAGCGCAGCCCGACGATCGAGGTCTCCGAGGACGTCTGCTGTCCTTCGATCCTCCAAGCACCCCTCGACGCGGACGAGGCAGGCGAGCTGGCCCGCGGTTTCCAGGCCCTGGCGGACCCCGTCCGGCTGCGGGTCCTGTCCATGCTCGCGGACGCTCCCCGGGGAGAGGTCTGCGTGTGCGACTTCGTCGGGCCCCTCGGCAAGTCTCAGCCGACCGTCTCCCACCATCTGAAGATCCTGGCGGAGGCCGGACTCGTCCACGGCGAGCGACGGGGGAAGTGGGTCTGGTACTCCCTCGACCGGACCCGCCTCACCGACCTCCGGGCGGCGATCGGCTCCTGACGCACGGGGAGCATTGCCCCGGTACCGAGGACCCGCACGAACCGACCCGCCTCGCGGCGCGATGCGCATGGGCGCGCGTCGCGCCACCTCCGCCAGGTGCGCGGCGACCCCTGGCCCGTCCCCGGTCATGCGACGACGAGCAGCGCGACCCCCGCGCACACCAAGAAGGCCGCGACGACGCGCCGGCGCGCCAAGCCCTCGTGGAGGATCAGCGCCCCGAGCAGCGCCCCGACCAGCGTGCTCGTCTCGCGCAACGCCGAGACGACGCCGAGGGCGAGCCGCGTCTGGGCCCACAAGACGGCGCCGTAGGTGGCGACCGACAGAGCGCCGCCGAGGACCCCGCGAAGCCATTCACTCGGCAGCGCCCTCGGCAGCGCCCCCGGCAGCGCCCCCGGCACGCGTCGTCGCCACGAGGCGAGCCCCGCGACGATGATGCACGACTCGATCACGAAGAGCGCACCCGCATAGCCGACGGTGTCGTGGGCGTGGCGGATCCCGAGCCCGTCGCACAGGCTGTAGGCAGCGACGAGGACCCCCGTCACCACTGCCAGGAGCACGGAGCGCCCGCCGCCCGGAGAGGCGGCACCACCGAGCCACACAAGGCTCGCGAGCCCCCCTGCGACGACCGCGACGCCGGCGAGCTGGACCGTGCTCAGGCGTTCGCCCGCAACGAGCGCGGCGCCACCGGTCACGAGCAACGGGGCGAGGCCGCGCGCGAGCGGGTAGACGCGGCTCAGGTCACCGAGCCGGTAGGAGTTGAGGAGCGCCAGGTTGTACGCGACGTGCAGGGCGACGGAGACCGCGAGGTACGGCCACGCCGCCACGTGCGGCGAACCGGCCACCGCCCACATGACGGCTCCGCACACCGCAGACGTCGCGTTGAGCAGCAAGAAGGCGAGCACCTGGTCGTCCCCGAGCTTCACGAGGAGGTTCCAGCCGGCATGCGCGATCGCCGCGAGGAGCACGACGGAGACGACGAAGTCGGCCGCCTGCGACGTGCCCGTCGCTGCGAGCACCATCACGGTCCACACCCCGGCTCCCTTCGGCCATCCCCGCAACTGCGGGCGCGCTCATCTGGAGCCCTCGGGGCTTTTCTCCCGTGAGGTGTGGGCCGGTCGACGGCCTGGTGCCGCTCGGTCCAGCCCCGGCTGTCCCTGATTGTCGACGATCGGTGGCGGGAGCCGGCGGAACCCTAGGCACAACCACGTGCTGGCGCCACGCTACCAGCGGGCGACGGGCTGCTCACCTGGAGCGGGGAACTTCGCCCCCGCTCTCGCACGGACGGCGGTCACCCCACGTCCGGCTCGCCGAACTCGACAGCGGCCGTCTGGACGG
The DNA here is from genome assembly GCA_021790615.1 of Actinomycetes bacterium. Next base: position 3,426 of record JAJYGW010000302.1, read on the forward strand.
TCTCACCGTGGCGACCCGGCGCGCGCTGACCGGACCAATACAGGTTCGTGTGCGCGATCACCTCGTCTGGGGGCGGCGCGCCGTAACGGCTGGCGTCCTCGGTCGTGTGGGCGTCGCCCACGAGCGTCACGTCATAGCCGCGAGTGAACGCGCCGTGGATCGTCGAGCGGACGCAGGCGTCGGTCTGCGCTCCCGACACCACGATCCTGCCGACCCCGTGCGCGGCGAGGACCGACTCGAGCTCGGTGGACTCGAACGAGTCACCGAAGTGCTTGTGCACCAGCGTCTCGCCCTCCTCCCGACGAAGCTCGGGCACGTACTCCCAGTTCTCGCTGCCCTGCACCAGGTCTTCGTCGGAGTGCTGCACCCAGATCACCGGGACGTCGGCCGCTCGCGCCCTGCGCACGAGAGTGGCGATGTTCGCGATCACGCGATCCCGGTCGTACGCGTCGGCGACGACACCCCTCTGCACGTCGATCACCACGAGGGCGGTGTTCGGCCGGTTCTCGAGGCTCGTCATTCCATCCTCCCTCTTCGAACCAGCTCCCGGGCGGTGGGCCAACTGTAGGGCATGATGCTGCGGGGACCTCGACCCGGCCGGCGTGGAGCCCTCGGACGGGCGCCGGACCGACGCATGCGTCCGCGGGTCCGAGACGGAGCTCCTTCTCGCCTTTCACCACGGGCCGGCCGATGACGAGCTCGAGGGCTCCGGCGAGGGAGTGATGCTCTCGGACGGAGGCCCCCGGGCCGGCGAAGCCGGCTACGCCGCGATGGAGACCGTACGA
>JAJYGW010000324.1 GCA_021790615.1 Actinomycetes bacterium
CAGGAGCGCTCCGAGATTCCGGGGATCGGTCACCCCTGCGACCACGACCACGAACGCCGGCCGATCGGCGGGCGAGGCGATCTCCTCCACGTCGACCGGTTCGATCGGGCGTGCCCAGGCAAGCACCCCCTGAGGAGCCTCGGTGCGCGCCGCCGCCTCGAGCCGCGCCCGCGAGACCGTCTCCACCCGCACGCGCCGGCGCCTCGCATGCTCCTCGATCTCGTCGAGCTGGGCGGACGGGTCGAGCCCCTCGGCGAGCCACAGCGCCCGTACGGGGCGCCGCCCGGCTGCAAGGAGCTCGCGCACCGCGCGGCGCCCCTCGACCTGGTCACCCCCGAGCCCCTCGCGACCCCCGGGACGTGCGTGCTGCACCCGAGCGGGTGCACCACGACGCGGCGCCGCGCCTCCGCGACGCGGGACACGTCGAGGTCGCCCCCGGTCCGCGCCACGCGGCGACGGCGTCACGACGCCTCCAGCAGGACGACGGCAAGACAGGCGATGCCCTCGGCTCGCCCGATCGCGCCCAACCCTTCGCCCCGGCTCGCCTTCACCGACACAGGCGCTCCGAGGACCGCGGACAGCCGCTCGGCCATCGCCGGAAGCAGCGGGCTCAGCTTCGGTCGTTCCGCCAGGACAGTGCAGTCGGCGTTCGTCGCCCGGAGTCCTGCCCCTTCGACGAGCCCGACGACGATGGAGAGCAGGTGGATACTGTCTGCACCCGAGTACTGGGGGTCAGTATCAGGGAAGTGGCTCCCGATGTCCCCCAGCCCGGCCGCCCCCAGCAGCGCGTCGCTCAGCGAGTGCGCGAGGACGTCCGCGTCGCTGTGACCGCAAAGACCTCGCGACCCGCCGACCACAATGCCGCCGAGCACGAGCGGGCGGGAGGTGTCCTCGGAGAACGGATGCACGTCGAAGCCCTGGCCCACGCGCAACATCACCATTCGCCGCCCCCGGCGAGGTGCTCCAAGATCGCGAGGTCAGACGGCACGGTGAGCTTCACATTGTGCGCCTCGCCCGGAACGACGCGCACCTTGCCGCCGATCGCCTCGACGAGCGCCGCGTCATCGCTCGCGTCGCCCCCTGACGCGTGTGCCCGGCGGAGCACTCCCGCACGGAAGGCTTGGGGCGTCTGCACAGCGACGAGCGACGTGCGGTCCACCGTTGCGGTGACCGTCGACCCGTCGACGCCGACACTCTTCAAGGTGTCGGCGACCGCGATGCCACAGACAACGCCGTCGACGTCCTCTCCGTCCGTGCTGAGCAGCGGTGCGATCACGGCGGCGAACAAGGCTCGTGACGCGAGAGGCCGCGCCGCGTCGTGCACGACCACAACGTCGGCATCCTCGGGAACGCGCGCGAGCCCGCAGCGCACCGACGCCGAGCGCGTCACGCCGCCGCTGACGACGGCATCCGCGTCAAAGGACCTCGCCCTCTCCACATCGCTCGCGGGGACGACCAGGACGACCCCGTTCGTCGCCTTTCTCGCAGCGGTGACCGACCACTCGATCACGGGGCGGCCCGCCAGCGACTCGAACTGCTTCGGCCGACCGAAGCGCGATCCGCTCCCCCCCGCCACGACCACCGTCCACACGTTCCGGGCCCCGGGGCCCTCCAAGCTGCTTACGGCAGGACCTCGTCCAGTCGCTGCTCGGCGGACTCTTCGTCGACGCCGAGCGCGAAGGTGAGCTCGGACACCAGGATCTGGCGCGCGCGGCCGAGCATGCGCTTCTCTCCCGCAGAGAGCCCCTTGTCCTTGTCGCGGATCGAGAGATTTCGAACGACCTCGGCCACCTGGTAGATATCGCCGGACCGGAGCTTCTCCGAGTGGTTCTTGTACCGGCGGGACCAGTTGGTGGGCATCCGCGCCTCTTTCTTCCGCAAGACGGCGAACACCTCCTCGACCTCTTCGTCGTTGATGACCTCGCGCAGGCCGACCCCTTCGGTGTTGTCTGCGGGGACCATCAAGGTGAGGTCGCCGTAGGCGAGACGGAGCACCAGGTACTCCCGCTTCTGGCCAAAGGCCACCTTGGTCTCCCTCTTCTCCACGACCGCTGCGCCGTGGTGGGGATAGACGACCTTGTCACCGACCTCGAACACCGGACTCCTTGCTGCACGGCTCCAACGGGCAGGACCGCGGCAACGCCTGAGGGCTGCGGCAGCTCCACGCTGCCGGCCCAGCTGGGGACCGGCGACCCTCTATTGTACCGGATCGCCCGGATCGCCGGATCGCCGGATCGCCCGGATCGCCCGGATCGCCGGATCGCCGGATCGCCCGGATCGCCCGGATCGCCAGCTCACCCGGCTCGCCCTTCGCGCTCGCCTCGCTCGCCTCACCCCGATCGCCGATCGCCGGCGTCACTCGTAGCGCTCGAGGATGCTCGCCTCGACCATCCTCGACAGCCCGTCCTTCACCGACCAGGCCTTCGCCTCCCCGACACCGCCGACCTTCTCGAGGTCGGCGAGGGACGCCTCCATGAGCCTCGGAAGGGTGACAAACCGTTCGACGATCCGCTCGATGACCCCTTCGGACACTCGCGGCAGTCGGTGCAGCAGTCGATAGCCGCGGGCTTCAGCCGGCAGGTCGAGCACGCCGGGCACCGGATCGACGCCCAGGACCGCCGCGACCGCCGTCCTTCCCATGAGCTCATCATGGCTGAGCTCGTGGAGCGCGGCGAGCGCCGCGTCCGCACGCGCTCTGAGCGCCGGCGTGTGTGGGTAGCGCCCCGCTGCTCGCTTCGTCGACCCCGCACCATCGGCAGAGGTCCACGCGGCGCCGTCCTGCTGCGGGCCCTCCGCCGCACCGTCCTCGGCGACGTAGTCCAGCGCGACCAGACGGAGCGTCTCTTCGACACCCGATCCGAGCTCTTCGATCTGCAGGCGGATGAGCCTGCCGTCCTCGCCGAGCTCGACGAGGTAGCCCTCGACCTCCTCGATAAAGCGGACGACCATCTCTCCGGGTTGAAGGACGGCGACGACGTCGTTGACCGAGACGGAGTCCTCGACCTCGAGCGTGGAGAGTAGGGCGAGCGCGAGGTCGAAGCGCGACTTGAACCGCTCGACAGCTCCGATCGCCTGGGTCGCCCGATCGATCAGGCGACCTGGCTGCTGGAGCATATGGCGGGCTGCGCCGCGGTAGACGGTGATCGTCGACATCGACTCGGAGACCGTGACGACCGGCACGTCAAGAGATCGCGCGACGCGTTCGGCCGTCCGGTGCCTCGTGCCGGTTTCGCTCGTCGGGATCGACGCGCGTGGGGTCACGTGGACGTTCGCCCTCGCGATGCGCGACGCGTCCGCAGTGAGGATGATCGCCCCGTCCATCTTCGCCAGCTCGGAGAACCGCTCAGGCGTGAACGCCGTGTCGAGGACGAAGCCGCCGGTGCAGATGGCCAGCACGGCGGGCCCATCGCCCATCACGACGATCGCACCTCGCTTGCCTTGGAGCACCCGGTCGAGGCCGTGGCGTAGCCGGGTGCCCGGCGCGACCAGGGCGAGCGCCTCTCGCAGGGCGTCGCCGTCGTCGGCGACCACGGCATCGCCCCGACGGGCCACCCGTCGGCCGCCGAGAGGGTTCTCGGCCGCCTGCGGGTTCACGGCACCAGCTCAGTCAGACGGGCCGCTCCCCGCCAACTCCATCGGCGGGGGCTCGACACCCTCGACTGCGCGGAACACGAGGTGCGGTCCGTCCTGCCCGTCCCCCGGCTCCGTATCGACGTCCACGATGATCGTCTCGCCGACGCGGAAGTCCTTCCACAAGATCCTCTCCGAGAGCGGGTCCTCGACGAGCTGCTGGATCGCCCGCCGCAGGGGTCGTGCTCCGAGCTGCGGGTCGTAGCCCTTCTCGGCGAGGAAGGCCCGCGCCGCAGACGTGAGCTCGAGACCGAGCCCCTGGCCCGACAGCTGATCCCTCGTGCGGTTCACCATGAGGTCGACGATCTCCATGACCTCTTCCTTCGTGAGCTCGTGGAACACGATGATCTCGTCGATCCTGTTCAGGAACTCTGGCCGGAAGTGCGCCTTCAAGGCGTCGTGGACCTTGGCCTTCATCGTCTCGTAGTTCACCGCCTCCGAGGTCTTGTGGAATCCGACGGACGCCTTGCGCAGGTCTGCGGTCCCGAGGTTCGACGTCATGATGAGGACGGTGTTCTTGAAGTCGACAGACCTGCCCTGGGCGTCGGTGAGGCGGCCATCCTCCAGGATCTGGAG
>JAJYGW010000392.1 GCA_021790615.1 Actinomycetes bacterium
ATGCCGATCTCCGCCGAGTACGTGGCCAAGGAGACGGCGTCGAACCTCTGGCGTAACCGGCTCATGACCGTCGCGGCGGTCCTCACGGTGGCCGTCTCGCTCTCGCTCGTCGGGGCCGCGCTCCTCTTGAAGCAAGGCGCTGCTCGTGCCGAGGCCGAATGGCAGCGGGGCACCGAGGTGATGGTGTGGATGAAGCCGACAGCGAGCAAGAACGAGATCGGTGCTGTCGGCCATCAGCTGCACGCGCTTCCCTACGTCGACAAGTGCGTCTTTAGGACACACCAGTACGACTACCGCGAGGCGAAGCGCCTGGTGGGCGTCGTGTACGCCGAGTCGGGCGTCACCGCGAAGCAGACGCCGACGTCGTGGCGATGCACGCCGGTGCATCCCCAGGATGCGACGGCGGTGATCCACACGCTAGGCGGCCAGGCGGGCGTCCTGCGGGTGACCGCGCCGCTCGCGCAGATCCGCACCGAGCAGCACGTCATCAACATCTTGCAATGGGTCTTCCTGCTCGTCGCGCTCGTGCTGCTGGTGTCGGCCGCCGTGCTCATCTTGAACACCATCCGCATGGCGATCTTCTCCCGGCGTCGAGAGGTGTCGGTGATGAAGCTCGTCGGAGCGACGAACTGGTTCATCCGGCTCCCGTTCATGTCCGAGGGCATGGTGCAGGGGCTGCTGGGCTCTGGCGTCGCGGCGGCCGTCGTCTACGGGCTGCACGTGGTCTTGGACCGGATCGGGTCGAGCACAACGGGCTCGGTGCTCGCGCAGATGCGGATGACCGGCTGGGAGGTGTTCGCCACCGACGTCGTGGTCGTGGCGATCGGCATCCTCATCGGCACGGGCGGGTCAGCGATCGCGATCAGCCGCTTCCTCGACGTCTGAGGGCGGGCGCCGGGAGCCCGAAGCAAGAGGCCGTCCCGCGCACGCCTGGGCTGTAGCAGGCCAAGCCGGCGGCCAAGCACACGGCCGAGCCCGCAGCAAGGCACGCGGCCAAGCTGGCGGCCAAGCACACGGCCGAGCCCGCAGCAAGGCACGCGGCCAAGCCGGCGGCCAAGCACACGGCAAGACGCGTGGCGCATCCTCGCGGCGCCGGACGGCCGTCCGGCTCTCCGAGCAAGGAGCGCATGATGAGCACGCATACCACCGTCACGGGCAACCTGACCCGGGACCCCGAGATCCGCTACACGAGAGACGGGCAGGCGAGCGTCCTCCTGGGCATCGCAGTCAACCGCCGCTGGCAGGACCGCGAGACCCACGAGTGGGAGGAGTCGACCTCCTTCTTCGACGTCATCTGCTGGAGAGAGCTGGCCGAGCACGCGGCCATGAGCCTCGTCAAGGGAATGCGCGTGATGGTGGCCGGCCGGCTCGAGCAGCGCAGCTGGGAGACCGAGCTGGGCGAGCGGCGCACGAAGGTGGAGATCGTCGCCGACGACCTCGGCCCCAGCCTGCGCTACTCGACCGCGGAAGTGCACAAGCAGGAGCGCCCGGAGCCCGGGGCGCACCCCGCCGTCCTCGAGCCGGCGGACGCATGAGCGGTGGTCTGGCTGCCAGTCCTGGTTCCGGATGCTTCGTGGCCGGCGCTTGCGCTCACGGTGGCAGCGGCGGGTGCGCTGGCGGCCTGCCTGCCCCACTGGCACCGCTGCGGATCCCTCCCTGGGTGCTCTACGAGAAAGAGGGCGTCTTCGACGTGTGCGACACCCTCGCCCGAGCAGAGAGCGCCCTGATCCGAGCAGGGGAGCACGAGGAGGCGGCACGTGTCGCGGACGCCTTCACGCTCCTCGAAGCCGGGCTCGCCGGACCGCTCGGGCCCGCCGGTCAGCCGGTCAGCCGGCTCCAGTTTCGAGCTCGATGGCGAGCGAATTGACGCAATAGCGACGTCCGGTCTCGGTGGGACCGTCGGGGAAGACGTGTCCGAGATGGCCGCCGCAGGCTGCGCACGCGATCTCGGTGCGCACCATGCCGTGGCTGTGGTCGGGGCGTTCCTCGACGGTCCCTGCCGTGATCGCCCGGTCAAAGCTGGGCCATCCCGAGCCTGAGTCGAACTTGGCGCCGGTCGAGAACAGCGGCGTGCCGCAGCCGGCGCAATGGAAGATCCCCTCTTCGTCCACGTGCAGGTACTCGCCCGACCAGGCGGGCTCGGTGGCGCCGTTGCGCAGCACCTCGTAGCTCTCTGGCGAGAGCCGCGCTCGCCACTCCTCGTCGCCCAGCTCGAGCCTCGGCGCAGACATCGGGCACCTCCTCACGACGTCACGAGGCCAGGTCGGCGCTCGCAGCACCACGAGGCTAGCGACCGGTGGAGCCGCCGTGACCGACGCTGCGCAGGCGCGGAGGTAATTTCGGGGCGTGGCGACCACCTCTCCGGCTCCTCGGCACGGCTCCGTTCCCGGCCACATCGCCTGGGTGGGCACGCAGGTGGTCCGGCCGCCCGGCAGCGTTCCCGACTTGGACGAGCGTGCGCTGCGTGTGCTCGTCGACGCCTCGCTCGCGCTCGGCATCAGGTGGCTCACCATTCAGGACCCCTCGTGCGGGAGGGCGCTGCAGGAGCACGCGCGAGAGCTCGCCGGCCGGGGCGTCACCGTGGCCGACGTGCCGGAGGCCTCGCCGGACGGCGCGCCGAGACCCCGGGTCCTCGCCCACGTGGAGTCGCCGGTGCTGCAGGTCTTGCTCGCGGGAGCCCGGTCCGGGCGCGCCGAGATCGTGCGCGCGCTGCGGGTGCTGGCCGCACAGGGCACGCGGCCAGGCGACGTGAAGGAGGCGACGATCGGCGACGCCCTCGGCGTTCCCGACGTCGACCTCGTGGTGCTCACGGGCGGCGACCGCCGGGTGCCCGATCTCTTGGTGTGGCAGGTGGCGTACAGCGAGATCGTCGTCATCGACGACCCTTGGCCCGAGGTCGACGAGGAGCTGCTCCGCGCGGTGGTGTCCGAGTACCAGCGCCGCGACCGACGCTACGGTGGGCTGGTGGCACCCCGATGACGTTCACGAAGATCGCCGTCCTCGCCGGCGCCGCGCTCCTCGGCCTCATCTGCTGGCTGGCTGTGTCCGGCGTCGGCGCTGCACGTGAAGGGCTCGTCAGCCTGGTCGCGCTGGTGGCCCTCGTCGCCGGCGGGAACGCGCTCGCCGGGCGGCCACGCCCCTATGCCAGGCGCTCCGCCGCATCGCCACGGGATCCCGCGGCGTCCGGGCCGGCCGCGGGTCGGAGCTCGGGCGACGAGCCTGCTCCGTGACGCTGCTGCGCGATTCAGGGGTAGTGCTCCGGACGTACCGGCTCGGCGAAGCGGACCGGATCGTGGTGCTGGTGACCGAGGCCCATGGAAAGGTGCGGGCGGTCGCCAAGGGGGTACGCAAGACGACGAGCAAGTGGGGCGCGCGCCTCGAGCCCCTGAGCCACGTCGCGCTCCTCTTGTGGCAGGGGCGCAGCGACCTCGCCGTCGTGAGCCAGGTGGAGGCCATCGACCACTTCCCGGAGCTCCGCGGCGACCTCGACCGCGTGGCGTCGGGGCTGTCGATGCTCGAGGTGGTCGACCAGCTCGCGCAGGAGAGCCACCCGGACCCAGGGCTGTACCGCATGCTCGTGGGTGCGCTTCGCGTGCTCGCCGACCAGCGGACGGACCCCGTGATGGTGGCGCCGGCTTTCTTCTTGAGGGCTCTCGCGCACGAAGGCGCCCAACCGGTCCTCTACGCCTGCGCGGCGTGCGGGCGGCCCGAAGGAGAGGTCGAGCTCGTCGCCTTCGACCTCACGGAGGGCGGCTCCTTGTGCAGGCAGTGCCGGCGGGGGCGGGCGGTGAGCGCCGACGTGCTCGAGGTCGTGCGCGCGCTGCTCGGCGGGGCGCTCGGAAAGGTGCTCGCCGCGCCGCCGCCTGCCTGCGCCGGCGAGGTGGCCAGCCTTGCCACCGAGGCGATGGAGGGGCACATCGACCGCCGGCTGCGCGCTGTGCACACGGCGGCGGGCCTCACCTGGTGACCGAGCTCGGCGTTTACGTCCACGTGCCGTTCTGCCGGCACCGCTGCGACTACTGCGCGTTCGCCACCTATAGCGATCGGGACGCGCTCATGCAGCGCTACGTGGCCGCATGCATAGGGGAGCTCGGGCGCGCCTTCGGCGTTGGAGACCTCCCGCTGGCCACCAGCGTCTTCTTCGGCGGGGGCACCCCCTCCCGACTGCCGGCGCCCTGGCTCGCCGGCATCCTCGCCGCGGTG
>JAJYGW010000386.1 GCA_021790615.1 Actinomycetes bacterium
TCTGGGAGGAGCATCTGCACGGCGGCGAGGATCGAGTAGTCCCCGCACCCGGGGCACCAGCGGACCTCCTGGTCGCTCGCCCAGTCCTTCCTCGTCGTCGGCGGGACGGCGGTGGTGGTCATGCTGTTCCTTTGAGAAGCGATTCGATCGCGGACTCGATCTCTCCGGCACGGAAGGGGACCCCCTGCACCTTGGAGAAGCGATGGGCGTCGACGAGGTACTCCGCGCGCACGAGCCGCGAAAGCTGACCGAGGTTCATCTCCGGCACGAGGACGGTTCGGTAGCGGGCGAGCACCTCGCCGAGGTCGGACGGGAAGGGGTGCATGTGGACCAGGTGGGCGTGCGCGACCTTGTGCCCCCGCGCGCGCGCTCGCCGCACCCCCGCGACGATCGCGCCGTACGTCGAACCCCAGCCAAGGACGAGCAGCTCGGCATCGCCGGTCTCGTCGTCGACCTCGACAGCCGGAACGTCCCGAGCGATCCCGGCGACCTTCGCCGCCCGCAGGCGAACCATGCGCTCGTGGTTGGCCGGGTCGTAGGAGACGTTGCCCGAGCCGTCCGCCTTCTCGAGCCCGCCGATGCGGTGCTCGAGCCCGGGGATCCCCGGCGGCGCCCACGGCCGGGCCAGCGTCTCGGGATCGCGCACGTACGGCCAGAAGGCCGGGGTGCCGTCGTCCCCGACGTGGTTCGCCTCAGCGGCGAACCCCGGGTCGATCGGCTCGATGCGGTCCACGTCCGGGAGCCGCCAGGGCTCCGCACCGTTCGCGAGGTAGCCGTCGGACAGGAGGATCACCGGGGTCCGGTACTTGACGGCGATCCGCACAGCTTCGATCGCTGCCTCGAAACAGTGCGAGGGCGTCTTGGCCGCCACGATCGGCACCGGTGCCTCGCCATGGCGCCCGTACATCGCATGGAGGAGGTCGGCCTGCTCCGCCTTGGTCGGCAATCCCGTCGAGGGTCCGCCGCGTTGGATGTCGACGACCACGAGCGGCAACTCGAGGTTGACTGCGAGGCCGATCGCCTCGGACTTCAGGTCGAGGCCCGGACCGCTCGTCGTCGTGACCCCGAGCGCACCGCCGAATGCGGCACCGATCGCCGACCCGACGCCGGCGATCTCGTCTTCTGCCTGGAAGGTCCGAACGCCGAACTCCTTGCGACGTGACAGCTCGTGCAGGATGTCCGAGGCGGGCGTGATGGGGTAGCTCCCGAGGAACAGCGGGAGGCCGGCGAGCCGCGACGCGGCGATCAGGCCCCATGCGAGCGCCTGGTTCCCGCTGACCTGGGTGTACTCGCCCGGAGGGAAGTGCGCGGGAGGCACCTCGTAGTTCGCCTCGAACAGCTCGGCCGTCTCCCCGAAGTGGTGACCGGCACGGAACGCCCTGGCGTTCGCCTCGAGCACGAGGGGCCGGTCGGCGTAGCGCTTCTCGATCCATTGGATCGTCGGCTCGGTGGGGCGCGTGTACAGCCAGCTCAGCAGCCCAAGGGCGAAGAAGTTCTTGGAGCGCTCCGCGTCCCTCGGCTTGACCCCCGCCTCCTTGCAGACCTCCTGGGTCAAAGAGGTCATCGGGACCTCGTAGACGGTGTAGGCCGCGAGGCTCCCGTCGTTGAGCGGGTTCGACGCGTAGCCGGCCTTGCCCAGGCTGCGCTCGTCGAACGAGTCCGAGTTGACGACGAGGGTCGCACCCTGCTCGAGCACTCCCAGGTTCGCCTTGAGAGCAGCAGGGTTCATCGCGACCAGCACGTTGGGCACGTCGCCGGGGGTCATGATGTCGTAGTCGGCGATCTGCACCTGGAAGGCCGAGACGCCGGCGAGCGTGCCGGCGGGAGCCCGGATCTCCGCGGGGAAGTCCGGGAAGGTCGACAGGTCGTTGCCGAACAGCGCGCTGGACGCGGTGAACCGATCGCCGGTCAGCTGCATGCCGTCCCCGGAGTCTCCGGCGAACCGGATCACGACCCGGTCGAGCTGACGTCGTTGGTGTTGGTGTTCCTCGGTGGTCGTCACGGCACGTGGAGCTTACCGGCCCGGCAGCTGGCCCAGTAGACCATTCACGCCGAGCTGCGTTCGCGGCCCTCGGGGGATCGTCTCAGGTGGGGTCAGGCGATGGTGACGGCGGGGTCCAGGTAGACGTCCTGGATCGCGTGGATGAGCGCTGCACCCTCGTCGGTCGGGCGTTGGAACGACTTGCGGCCGACGATGAGGCCTTGGCCCCCGGCTCGCTTGTTGACGACCGCCGTGCGAACCGCCGCCGCGAGATCGCCCCCGCCCTTGGACTCGCCGCCCGAGTTGATGAGGCCGATCCGCCCCGCGTAGCAGTTCACCACCTGCCAGCGCGTGAGGTCGACGGGGTGATCGGTCGTCAGCTGGTCGTAGACGAGGGGGTCGGTCCGCCCGAATTCGAGCGCCGTGTACCCGCCGTTGTTCTCCGGCTGCTTCTGCTTGATGATGTCGGCTTCGATGGTGACACCGAGATGGTTGGCCTGCCCGGTCGTAGTTGATTGCGTCCTTCTTGAAGTCGGGATTTCTCAGGTAGCACCAGAGCACCGTGAACATGCCCAGCTCGTGCGCCTCGGCGAACGCCTCGGACACCTCGTGGAGCTGGCGGTCGGCGAGATCGGACCCGAAGTAGACGGTGGCACCGACGCCGAGCGCACCGAGCTCGAACGCCTGCCGCGGCGAGCCGAACAGGACCTGGTCATAGGTGTTCGGGAGGTGGAGGAAGTCGTTGTGGTTCAGCTTGACGATGAAGGGGATCCGGTGCACGTAGCGGCGGGACACGGCACCGAGCACGCCGAGCGTCGTGGCGATGGCGCTGCAGTCCCCTGCCAGCGCGAGCTCGCAAAGGTTCGCGGGGTCGAAGTACCTCGGGTTCTTCGCGAAGCTTGCCGCTGCGGAGTGCTCGATCCCCTGGTCGACCGGAAGGATCGACAGGTATCCCGTGCCGCCGAGCCGCCCGTGCCCGTACAGGGTGCCGAGCGCCCGCAGCACAGGAGCCGGGCGGTCCGAGTCGCGGAACGTCCGCTCGAGGAAGTCGGGCCCGGGGAGGACGAGGCCGTCCGCTGGGAACGCCTTCGCCTCGTGGTTCAAGAGGTAGTCGGCGTCGCCGCCGAGCAGCCGCTTCACGTCGGTGGGCATGACGAAAGCCTACTTGGGGCGGTCGTGCGACCTCGGCGGTTTCTCGCGGCCCGCGGGCCTCACGTCGCCGCTTGCCGTCGGGCGCCGGCGCCCCGGCGCACCCCCGCCGTCCGCCGCGGACCTTCGCCTCGGCGTGCGGCTCCGGCCGCCTCCGGACCCCAGCGCGTCGAGCCGTTCCGCCACGTCGTAGGCCCCGGCGTCCACGCGTGCGACCCGTCGGAAGAGCTCCCGCGCCCTGGGGAGGTCACCTGCCCGCTCGTAGAGGTCCGCCAGCGCGTACCACTGGCGGATGTGGCGGTCCGAGGGGTTGCGCAACGCACGTACGGCTCCAGCAGAGACGAGGAGCTCGATCGCCTCGTGCAGCCGGCCCCGATCGGCGAGACTGCCGGCGGCGACCATGCGCGCCTCGGCGACGGTGTCCGCGTCAGGGGAGCGGTGCCGGAGCTCGGCCCACGTCGCCGCGACCCTCGCGTGGCGCCCGAGCGCGCGCCACGAGTCCATCAAGGAAGGCAGCACGTCCGGCTCGTCGGTGACGCCGGCATATGCCTCGAGGTGCCGTGCGGCGTCCCGCCAGCGGCCGAGCCGGTAGGCGGCGTATCCGGCCAGGCGTCGCACCGCCGCCACCGACGTGACCTCGCGGGTGAGCTCGTTTCCGTAGCGAAGGGCCTCCTGGTACCGCCCGCGCTCGTAGGCGGCGACTGCCTTCTCCATCCGGCCGACGAGCTCCTCCCGGTGGCGAGCCGTCGCGCCCGCTGCGGCCCGCCGGATCGCGGCTGCTACCTCCGCCGGAAGGGGCGGCAACTTGGCGGGGGTTCGGCTGGGGGTCAGGGCGGGACCCGACGTGGCGGCAGCAGGCCCGTCGACGCGCACCCACTCGTCCATCGGCGGCGGAGGAGCGGAGGGCGCGTGAGCCTCCATGCGCCCGCCTCGCCGGTCGCTGGATCCGGCACCCGGGGATCCCGCAGGCTCGGGCCTCGACAACTCGTGGGCTCCCCGCCGCGCGACCCCGCCCCAGCGGCGGGCGGCTGACGGGAGCTCCTCCCAGCGCGAGCGGCCCTCCCGAAGCCC
>JAJYGW010000252.1 GCA_021790615.1 Actinomycetes bacterium
GCACGAGCACCCCGGCCTCGCCACCGGCGTAGGACCAGGGCTCCGCGCCCGCGAGCACCGGGTGGTCGCTCATCGCGCACCTCCCGGGCCGGACGCCACGCGCTCCCCGCCCGGCGCCCCCACCCCCGCGGCGACGCCCGGGGCTGACCCCGCTCCGATCCGGCGCACGGCCTCGAGCGTCCGGTCCACCTCGTCTGCGCTGTTGTAGGGCGCGAGCCCCATCCGCACCACCCCGCCGTCTGCGCCGAAGCCGAGCCGCTCGACCAGGCTCGATGCGTAGAAGTCCCCGTCTCCCACGAAGATGCCCTCCTCAGCCAGCGCGGTTGCGACCTGGCGGGGAGAACGGTAGCCGAGCCGGAACGCAACCGTCGGCGTCCGGCGAACGCCTGTCGGCGGACCGACGAGCTCGACACCGGGGATCTCGGCGAGTCCCGCCCGCAGGCGCTCCGCGAGGACGCCCTCCTCGGTCTCGATCTGCGCGAGCGCTCGCCGCAGCGCCGGCCCACTCGGCACCGACCAACCCGCGAAGGACTGCCCGCCGAGTCCCCCGGATCCGTCGGGGCCACCTGATCCTCCGAGCCCGTGACGGCTGAGCCCCCCGGGTCCTGCGGACCCCAGCCAGCCGAGGGCCCCCGGCGTCTCGCCCCCGAGCTCGCCGAGGAAGGCGAGCGCGCCGAGCAGTCCGGCCAGTGCCTCGAAGCTCTGCGTGCCCGTCTCGAAGCACTCGGGCGCACCGTCGGGCGCGGGGGCGACCTTGTACGCCCTGAGCTCTCGGGAGAGTGCCGGCGCGAGCGCCGCGATGCCGAGATGTGGGCCGAAGAACTTGTAGGCCGAGCAGAACAGCAGGTCGGCGCCGAGCTCGCCCGCGTCCACCGGGATGTGGGGCGCCGCATGGACGGCGTCGACGGCGACGCGCGCCCCGACGCGATGCGCCGCCTCCGCGATGGCCGCCACGTCGGTCACCGTGCCGACCACGTTGGAGGCGAGCCCGACGGCGACGAGCACGGTTCGCGGGCCGATCGCGGCCTCGAGCGCCGCCAGATCGAGGGTGCAGGACTTCCGGTCGATGGGGACCCAGCGCACTGCGAGCCCCCGGTCCTCGGCTGCGGTCCGCCAGGGGTCGACGTTCGCCCGGTGGTCGAGCTCGGCGACGACGACCTCACCACCCGGAGCCCAGTCCCGGGCGAGTGTCCGGGCCAGCGCGAACGCCAGCGTGGTCATGTTCGGCCCGAAGACCACCCCGCTCGGCGCCGCGCCGAGGAAGCGTGCCATGCCGAGGCGGGCGGCGTCGACGAGCTCGTCCGTCTCGCGGCTGGTCGGAGAGGCGGCATGTCGGTTCGCCATCCCCGAGCGGGCACAGGCCGCCTGCGCGTCGATCGCCAGGTCGACCATCTGCGAGCCACCCGGCCCGTCCAGGTAGACGACTGGGCGTCCCTCCTGCGTGCGGGCGAGGGCGGGGAACCGGCGTCGGTCGAGGTCCATGCCGTGAGTCTCCCACGTCCCTCCCGGTCGACCAGTCCGAGCATGTCCCTCCCGGTCGCCCAGCCCGACGCCGGCCCGCTCCCCTCCGCGCCCAGTAGCCTCACCCGCACGGCGACACGGCGCCCCGCCAGCCCGGCGGGTCCCGCCCCGAGGACCTGAGGAGGAGCCGGGTGGAGAGGTTCCCGTTCCTGAGCCCCGAGTGGATCGAGGCTGCCAGGGCGATCGCGGCCGTGCACCGCGAGCGCCTCCCTTCGCCGACCGAGGAGGTCCGGGTCAACCTCGTCGTCACCGAGGT
Source organism: Actinomycetes bacterium (assembly GCA_021790615.1). The sequence goes on from JAJYGW010000252.1 coordinate 1,778, forward strand.
TCCCTTCGCCGACGCCGAGCTGCTCGCCCACCTCGCCGCGCAGCCCGGCCTCGTCGAGGTCGACCTGGGCGCCCTCGACTCCCCCGACGTCACCGTCACGCTCGACTACGAGACGACGCGGGCGATCTTCGTCGAGGGGAACGCGCAGGCCGGGATGCAGGCGTTCATGGCGGGGAGGGTCCGCGTCGACGGCGACATCGGCCGGTTGATGGCCGTCTTCGGGATGGGCGGTGCCCCGGACCCGATGGCGGGCGACATCGGCGCCGAGCTCCGCGCCATCACCGAGGGGGTGGACTGAGGTCTCACCGGTCGGACGTGCCCGAGCTCGGCGGGCGGCGCAGGCGCGGGCTTTCGGAGGTGCTGGCGGCCTCGGGGGGTGGCGGCACCGGCAACGGCTGGGGAACGTTGCCTCAGCAACACCACCCCCCGACGCCCCAGCGACCTCTACTGTAGCCGCCACCCCGCCCGAGGGAAAGGGGATTTTCACACACGCCTTGACACGGGCTTCGCCACCAGAGCTCGGCGGCCGGCGAGCCCGACCGCCGAGCGCGGCTACTCCCCGAGCACCGTCGCCATCTCGGCGTCCAGCTCCTCGACCGTCCAGCGGCCCTTCTTCTCGATCTGGTTCGTGAGCGACCACGGCTGGAAGAGCTGGACCCGGCCGCCGTAGACGAAGAAGACCTTGCCGGTGACGGCGCAGGACTGCCGTGCCAGCCAGGCGACGAGCGGGGACACGTTCCCCGGTGCCCACTCGTCGAATGCACCGGGCTCCGCGGGTGGCTTCACGAGGTCCGAGAGACCGGGCGTGGACTCGGTCATGCGGGTCCGGGCTGCCGGTGCGATCGCGTTCACCCGCACCCCGTAGCGGGAGAGCTCCTGCGCCCCGATGACCGTGAGCGCCCCGATGCCCGCCTTGGCGGCGCCGTAGTTCGCCTGGCCGGGGTTGCCGAGGAGGCCGGAGGTCGAAGAGGTGTTGATCACCACGGCGTTCGTCTCGTGCCCGGCCTTCGAGCGCTCCCGCCAGTAGGTCGCCGCCCAGCGCATCGGGGCGAAGTGGCCCTTCAGGTGGACGTGGATGACGCTGTCCCACTCCTCCTCGGTCATGTTGACGATGACGCGGTCCCGCAGGATGCCGGCGTTGTTCACGAGCACGTGGAGGTCCCCGAACGCCTCGACCGCAGCGTTCACGAGCGCTTGTGCGCCCTCCCAGCTCGCGACGTCGTCTCCGTTCGCCACGGCCTCGCCGCCGAGGGCGGTGATCTCGTCGACGACCCGTTCGGCGGCGGTGCGGTCACTGCCGCTGCCGTCGACGGCTCCACCCAGGTCGTTCACGACGACCTTGGCTCCCTCACGGGCGAAGAGGAGCGCGTGCTCCCTCCCGATGCCACCCCCCGCACCAGTGATGATGGCGACCCGTCCGTCCAGCGCTCCCATTGCCCCTTCCTTTCGCTCCGCTGCGGCGCCCTCGCAGCGCCGGCTCTCCCGCCGCCCGCAGCGCGACCCGCCCCACGAGCGCGCGCTTCGAGCGCAGGAGGCGTGACGTTCCGGGGAAGCTTACGCGAGCGGCCTGCTCGCCGTGCCCGGCAGCCACACCGCGACCGCCGAGCAGCCACGCGCCGAGCGGCCACGCCACGAGCGCGGAGGCAGCCGAACGGGACCGGCCCGAGGCGGCGAGCGGGGTGAGGCCGCGAACGGGGTGAGGCCGCGACCGGCGCGAGGCAGCGCTCCCCTGGGCGCCTCTCCTCACGAGTCCCGCAGGAGCTCGTTCAGCTTGGATCCCTTGTCGAGCTTCAGCATGACGCCGCCGACCACGAGGAGGAACACCCATGCGCCGACCGAGAACGCGCGACCGAAGTAGTAGTGGGAGAAGGCCAAGTGGCTCGTCGACGCGGCGGTCGTGATGCCCGGGATCGCCCCCACTCCGGCAGGTTTCTCGAAGTCGCACGCCGGCACGAACACCCCCGGTGACGAGTACGGGCGAGGTTGGAGGGATCAGGGCCAGGTGATGGGCTCGACGTCAGTGTGATCTGGGCCAGTTGGGGGATCAGGGCCAGGTGACGGGCTCGACGTCAGTGTGGCGGGGTAGGGAGCCGGAAGCCGTCGACGTCGTTGATCGGCAGCCCGGTCACGGTGGAGAGGAGCCGGCCAGCCAGGTAGAGGGCTTCTCGGAGCTCCAGGTCGGAGAGCGGACGGGAAACCGCAGCGACGCGGTGGATCTCGGTCAGCTCCTCTGCGAAGAGGGACGCCCAGCGACTGAGTCGCTGTTCGGGTGGCTCGACAACCCCGTTGGTGGAGCCAGGGAACGCCGCGCGTTCGTGGCTCGTCCAGGCGCTTGCCGGACGGCGGGCGAGCGCCTCGATGGCTTGGAGAGTGCTGTCGCGTTCGCTGAGACGATGCCGAGC
>JAJYGW010000068.1 GCA_021790615.1 Actinomycetes bacterium
ATCTTCGCTGAGGATCGGCGTGGGGACCTCGGTCCGGTACCTGTCCAAGCAGCACGGCGTCGTCGGAAGCCTCCTGCGGGGGAGGTTCTACAAGCCCGAGAAGCTCCTCGGTCAGCTGGGCGAGGCGCTCGTCTCACCTGGGATGCACATCGACGGGCTCCACATCTTCTCCTTCAACCAGGTCCAGGCGACCGTGGAATGGCAGCGGAGGGTCGGCGGCTCGCGCTGAGCCGGGACGCAGAGAAGCACCGCGGGCGCCGGCTGGGCGGCGCCTCAGCCGGCGGCGCCTCAGCGAACGAAGCCGCCGGCTGGTCTGGAGAAGGCGCTGATCGGGGGCCCGACGAGCGTCCCGCCGTCGACCGGGATGATCGCGTACGGCTGCAACGTGGACGCACGCGGGGCCGCGAGCAGGAGGACCAGCCCCTGCAGCTCCGAGGGGTCGGCCATCCGGCCGAGCGGCACGGTGCTCGCCCAGTACTCCTCGACGTCCGGGTCGCCGCCGCTCGGTCCCCCGATCCTCGTGTGGAACGGCCCAGGGGCGATCCCGTTCACGAGCACGTTGTCCCGGGCCAGATCGAGAGCGGCTTGGCGCACGAGGTTCACGACCCCGCCCTTGGCGGCGATGTAGCCGTAGCCGCAGAATGCCTCCGTCGAGAGGCCGGCGGTGGAGGCGGTGACGACGATCCGGCCGTGGCGCTGCGGCCGCATCACCCTGGCAGCCGCCTGCACGGTCCACACGACGCCGTCGAGGTTCACCTCGATCACCTGCCGGTAGGCGCTGCGATCGGCGTGCTCGATCTGGCCTTCCTCGACGATGACGCCCGCGCCCCGAGAGATCCCGGCGTTGGCGAACACGGCGTCGAGGCCTCCCTCGCGCTCGGCGATGGCCCCGAAGACCGAGTCGACCGCGTCCGGGTCGGACACGTCGCACAGCTCGCCGCTCACCGTGGCGCCTTCGTCGGCGAGCTCCTTCACGGCCGCCTCGAGGAGGTCCCCGTCCGAGTCGAGCAGGCTCACTCTCGCCCCGTTCAGGGCGAGCACCTCCGCCATGGCAAAGCCGAGGCCGCTCGCTGCGCCGGTGACCACCGCCCGCACTCCTTCGACGTCGAAGATCACCGCTGCCCGCTTGTTCGGCCCTTGCATCACGTCTCCTTTCCCTTCCATCGCCTCGGTCGTGGCCGGGCCCACCGTCAGCCGGTGACCCGTACGAGCACCTTCGTCGCTCGCTCGGGGTGGGTCGCCGCGAACGCGAAGGCCTCGGCGGCGTCCTCGAGCGCGTACTCCGGTCCGAGCGTGCCGCCGAGCGTGGCCGCAGCGGCGCGGACGACGTCGACGGCGGCCTCGACGTCAGCCCGCTCGTGGCAGCTCGAGCCGAGCAGGTCGAATTCCTTCTCGGTGAACCGCCCGAGCGGCACCGTCGCCTCGTCTCCTGAGATTCCGACGACGACGACCCGCCCCGCCGACGCCACCATCTCGATGCCGCTCCGCAGCGCCGCCGGGGCGCCAGTCGTGTCGACGACGACGCTGACGCCGCCGGGTGCGAAGGCTCGGGCTCGGCGCACGAGATCTCCCATCGCCGGGTCCGCGACCTCGTCGGCTCCGAGGGCGAGCGCCCGGTCCCTTCGCGCGGCGACCGGCTCGCTGACGAGCACCCGTGCGCCCCTCGCCTTGGCGGCGAGCAGGCTCGCCTGACCGATCGCGCCGCCGCCGAGCACCACCACCGCCTCGCCGGCCTCCACCCGGCCGCGTTCGGCGGCATGGACCGCGACGGCCATCGGCTCGACGAAGGCGCCGAGGGACGCCGAGAGGTCCCCGATCCCGAAGACGTGGTCGGCAGCCACGACGAGCTGCTCGGCCAGCCCGCCGTCGACGTGCACGCCGAGGAGCTGGAAGGCGTCGCACACCGAGGCGCGACCGACCCGGCAGGGGTAGCAGGAGCCGCAGGACGTGAGCGGCCAGACCGCCACCCTGTCGCCGATCGACAGCCCGGTCGGCGCCGTCGCCTCTCCGAGCGCCTCGACGACCGCGCAGATCTCGTGGCCCTGGATGACCGGGTAGGGGGAGCCTCCCCGCTCCGGCGCGTCCGGGAGGTGCCCGTCGAAGAGGTGCAGGTCGGAGCCGCAGACGCCAACGAGCTCCGGCCGCAGCAGCACCTCGCCCGGCCCCGGGGCCGACGGGTCGGCGACGGAGGTCACCTCGATCACACCCGGCGCCATCGTCAGCGCTGCACGCATCCCGCGACCCCCTCCTCGAGAGCGGGCCTGTGGTCGAGCCCGATCGCCCGCTGCCGCACCCGCACCTTATGGCATCGTCGAGCCGCCAGAGATCGCCCGCGCCCCCCGTCACCGACCACCAGATGAGCTGCCGTCGCGGGCCCACGGGCACCCCGCCGTCGTGGCCACCTTGTACACTTCGGCGGATCGCGGAGCAGGCTCCGCCAGGTTGGTCGAGGAGGGTCCGCGATGTTGGCTTCAGCCACGAAGGCGCGCACCTGCTCGCACGTGCTCCCCGGGCACCTCGCTCCCGAGGAGCGCGCGACGCTGCGACCGGAACCTTGCCGGAGTGGGATCCGACGAACGCACCGGCGGCGTTACAGGATCTTGACAGCTCGGATACCGAACGGCAACGATCGTACACTGTGCGGGTGGACGTTCGACGGCCGGGCTTCCTTCGCGTCCGACGCACCCCGCAGAGACGCGCCGCACCCAGGCAGGACCGGACATCGGGTCGTGAACGACGCCCCTGACGACCTTCGAGCGGACGGCTGCACGCGTCCCGCTCGACCGGCCCCCGCACCCAACCCGCGCTGCCCCGGCGTCTGAGCCTGCACTGGGATGGCGTCACAGATCTTCGCCTACGCGATCATCGGGCTCGGATCGGGAGCCCTGATCTCAGGAGTCGGGCTCGGTGTCGTCCTCAGCTACCGCGGCTCGGGCGTCATCAACCTGTCCACCGGTGCGATCGCCATGCTGGCCGGCTACTGCTACTGGGCGCTCGCAACCGGCGAGTTCGGGGTCACGTTCGCCACGGGATGGGCGATCGTCCTCACGCTCCTTTTCAGCGCCGTCGTCGGGATCGTCTTCGAGCTCGGGGTGGTCCGCCCCCTCCGGCGCCAGCCCCCGCTCGCCAAGCTGGTCGCGACCTTGGGCATCCTCCTGTCCGCCCAGGCGGCGATCGTGCTCGCGTTCGGCGATACAGCGCATCCGCAGCCCTCCATCCTGCCGGGCGGCAACGTGACACTGTTCGGGGTGACCGTCCCTGACTACAACCTCTGGATGGCCGCGATCATCCTCGCCGCCGCCCTCGTCGTCGTCGCCGTCTACCGTTGGACCCGGTTCGGTATCGGGACCCGGGCGGCAGCCGAGAACGAGGCGTACGCCACGCTGTTCGGCCTCTCCCCGAACCGCTACTCGATGGGCAACACCGTGGCGATGGCGCTGGTCATGGGGCTGGTCGGCATGCTGGCGGCCTCGATCGCCGAGGTGGACCCGACGACGCTGGTCCTGCTGATCGTCCCGGGCCTCGCCGCCGCGATGTTCGGACGGCTCACCGCGTTCACGACGACCTACGTCGCCGGCATCGTCATCGGGATGGCGGAGTCGGTCCTCTTGTACCTCTCCACCCAGAGCTGGTTCCCGACGAGCAACGGAGGTCCGTTGCCCGGCGTCGACGAGCTCCTCGTGCTCCTCGTGCTCGTCGTCGCCACCTTCTTCCGTGCCGGCAAGATCCCGTCCCGGGGGGACATCGTGGAGAGCCGGCTTCCCCGTGCCCCGCGCCCCGTCGCTCCGCTGCGCACGGCTGCCGTCTTCGTGCCGATCGCGGCGCTCGCGATGTGGGTCCTCCCGTTCGGCTTCAGAGAGGGGCTCATCACCTCGTGCATCTTCGCAGTCTCCTTGCTGTCCCTCGTGGTGGTCACGGGCTACCTCGGCCAGCTCTCCTTGGTGCAGCTCGGACTCGCCGGCGTGGCGGGCTTCCTCGTGTCGCACCTCTCGACGAACTTCGGGATCGGCTTCCCGTGGGCGGCGATCGTCGGCGTCGTCGCCGCGGCCGTGCTCGGAGTCGGCTTCGGGTTCCCCGCGCTGCGGGTGAGGGGGGTGCAGCTCGCGGTGGTGACCCTGGCGGCGACGGTGGCCCTCGAGACATTCTGGTTCAGCAACGGGAGCTGGGGCGCGGGCGT
>JAJYGW010000388.1 GCA_021790615.1 Actinomycetes bacterium
CTGCTGGCGAAGAAGGCAGTCGAGCGCGGGCTCACGGCGAAGCCGTGGGTGAAGACGTCGCTCGCTCCGGGCTCGCGCGTCGTCATGGACTACCTCGGCAGGGCCGGGCTCGTCGAGCCGCTGCAGGAGCTCGGGTTCTGGCTGGTCGGCTTCGGATGCACCACCTGTATCGGGAACTCCGGCCCCCTCCTCCCGAACGTCTCGGACGCAGTTCAGGCGAGTGACCTCTCTGTCGTGTCGGTCCTGTCGGGCAATCGGAACTTCGAGGGCCGGATCCATCCGGACGTGCGGATGAACTACCTCGCATCCCCGCCGCTCGTCGTGGCCTACGCGCTCGCCGGGACGATGGACATCGACCTCACCGTCGACCCGCTCGGCGCGGACCAAGAGGGCAGGCCTGTGATGCTCGCCGACCTGTGGCCGTCGAGCCACGAGATCGCCGATGCGATCCGCTCCTCGCTCAGCTCGGACGAGTTCCGCGAGCGCTACGCGTCGGTGTTCGAAGGAGACGCGCGCTGGCAGTCCATGCAGGTCGCCGGTGGCGACACGTTCGCGTGGGACCCCGGCTCCACCTACGTCCTCCACCCCCCGTACTTCGAGGGGATGGGGACGGAGCCCGAGCCGCTCGTAGACATCGACGGTGCGCGCGTGCTCGTCGTGCTCGGCGACAGCGTGACCACCGACCACATCTCGCCTGCAGGATCCATCCGCGTGACATCACCAGCAGGTGAGTACCTCACGGCCCGCGGGATCGACCGCGCCGACTTCAACTCCTACGGAGCCCGCCGCGGCAACCACGAGGTGATGACGCGGGGGACCTTCGCGAACGTCCGTCTGCGCAACCAGCTCGTCCCCGGGGTCGAGGGAGGAGAGACCGTCCATTTGCCCGATGGGGAACGAACCACGATCTTCGAGGCCGCCGAGCGCTACCGTGCAATGGGCGTGCCGCTCGTCGTGCTCGCAGGCAAGGAGTACGGATCGGGCTCCAGCCGGGACTGGGCGGCGAAGGGGCCCCGGCTACTCGGCGTGCGCGCCGTGATCGCCCAGAGCTACGAGCGCATCCACCGCACGAACCTGATCGGCATGGGCATCCTTCCCCTGCAGTTCCACCCGGAGGACTCGATCTCCTCGCTTGGGCTCACCGGCCGTGAGCGGTTCTCCGTCGACGGGGTCCGCTCGATCGGCCACGGTGAGCTCCCCAAGGAGCTCGAAGTCCGAGCGACCTCAGACGCCGGAGCGACGACGAGGTTCAGCGCGCGCGTGCGCATCGACACGCCGATGGAAGCCGAGTACTACCGGCACGGGGGGATCTTGCAGTACGTGCTCAGGCAGCTCGCTCGCTGAGGACCCGTGCAGAGGCGGAGCGCCGTCTCAGCGCGCTGTCACACGACGGAACACCTCGGCGAGTGCCCCGTCGGGCATGCCCGCCTCCCTGGCGGCGCCAGCTGCTCCGGCTCGCATCCGCTCGGCCACGCCGGGGGGGTCCTTGATCTGGCTCCGGTGGCGCAAGAGCGCGGCGATCTTGCGCTCGAAGGTGTCGGTGATCTCGATTGCCACGTTCCCCTCACCTGACGCCATGAGCCACAGCTCGTCGACCGTGTGAGGCTGCCACCCCTCGTCGAGCAGCTCGGGGTGGGCGAACGGGTTCCGCGCGTCAGGGTAGACGGCGCAGGCGGCCGCCTCGCCGGCGGCCAGATGGTCAGGGTGGCTCGCGTGGATGCGCTCCCACCAGCGCTCGGGAGAGGGTGCGAGCACGATCTGCGGGCGCAAGGCGCGGACCACCCTCGTGACGTCGCGCCGCAGCGCCTGGCTGACCTCGAGCCGACCGTCGGGGTAGCCGAGGAAGGTGACCGAGCGCACCCCCACCTCCTTGGCCGCAGCCCGTTGCTCGTCGCGCCGCAGGCTCGCCATCTGGGTTCGAGGGATCGACGGGTCCTCGCCGCCAGCCTCGCCGTCCGTCACGATGCAGTAGGCGACCTCGGCACCGGCGTCGGTCCACGCAGCGACCGTCCCAGCTGCGCCGAAATCGACGTCGTCGGGATGCGCGGCGACGACGAGGACGCGCTCGAGGTCCTTGCGCGGCGCCCACCGTTCGATCAGATGACGGCCTCCTCGTAGGAGGGCTCCCACTCCTCCAGGTCCCGGAGGCGAGGATCGTTCGAGAAGACCTCGATGATCGGGACGCGCAGCCCGAGCCTGCGCTGGACGACCTCCGCCTCGACGACCTGGTTCCACAGCACCAGGCTCACGACGACACCGGTCGACCCGGCACGAGCCGTCCTTCCCGAGCGATGCAGGTACGCCTTGTGGTCCTCGGGCGGGTCGTAGTGGACGACGACGTCGACACCTTCGATGTGGAGCCCGCGTGCAGCGACGTCGGTCGCGACCAGGACGGGGAGCTTCCCCGAGGCGAAGTCGGCGAGCGCCCGCTCCCGGTTGGACTGTCGAAGGTCCCCATGGATCGCCGAGGCGCGCACCATCTCGTCGGCGAGCTGCAGCACGAGACGGTCGGCACCTCTCTTCGTCCGCACGAAGATCAGCGTCTTGTCCTGCGAGCGGGCGATCGACGCTGCGACTCGCACCTTGTCCATCTGGTGGACCTGGAAGAAGCGATGGACCATGGCCGAGACGGTCTGCGTGCTGGAAGCCACCTCGTGGTAGACGGGATCGTGGAGGTACCGGCGCACCAGACGGTCCACGGCACCGTCGAGCGTCGCCGAGAAGAGAAGGGTCTGATGTGGCCGCACCAGCCTTCGCAGCACCCACTCCACCTGGGGCATGAAGCCCATGTCGGCCATCCGGTCCGCCTCGTCGAGCACGAGCATCTCGACGTCTGCAACCGAGAGCTCGCCGCGGTCTCCCACGTCGATCAACCGGCCCGGCGTCGCGATGACCACGTCGACGCCCTTGCGCAGCTTCGCCACTTGGCGGTCGACGTCGGCGCCGCCGTAGACGGCGGCGACCCGGAGGTCGACCCGCTTGGCCAGCGGGGCGAGCACGTCGTGCACCTGCACCGCCAGCTCACGCGTCGGGAGGAGGACAAGGGCATGCGGCCGGGCGGGGTTCCCGCCGGCACGCGAGCGTCGGTCGTCGCCGAGCGCCGCTGCCGTGCGCTGCAGCAGGGGAATCCCGAATGCCAGGGTCTTGCCAGACCCGGTCTTCGCCTTCCCGCAGACGTCTCGGCCAGCAAGCCCGTCCGCGATCGTCAGCGCCTGGATGGGAAACGGGGTGGTGATCCCTCGGTCGGCGAGCTCTTCGACCAAGCGATGGGCGACACCGAGGGACTCGAAGGTCCCCGCGGTCTCGTACGTGTCGGTTGTCATTCCTTCTCTCTCACCTTGGCGGGGCCCGGCGCCGTCCAACGGGAGCGAGGAGGGCCCAGACGGGCGGATCGCACCAAGGCGCCGCTGCCGTCACGTGCAATGTACCAGCGCGACGCCTGCGATCAGCGCATTTGGCGCGCTCGAGCCGCCGATGTGCCAAGCTTCGAGCCATGGCGCGACTCCTCGCGGGTGACGCCGCTCCGGCGTTCACCCTTCCCGACCAAGGCGGCAGGCTCGTCGCGCTGCGCGACTTCGCGGGCTCGACGGTGATCGTCTACTTCTATCCCGCCGACGACACGCCGGGATGCACGAAAGAAGCGTGCCAGTTCAACGAGAACCTCGGCGCCTTCCAGCGATCAGGCGCCAAGGTGCTGGGCATCTCCCCCGACAGCCCTGCCAAGCACGTGAAGTTCCGGGAGAAGTACGGCCTCGAGCTCCCGCTCCTCTCCGATCCGGACCACCGCGTCATGGAGGCCTACGGGGCGTGGGGCGAGAAGACGATGTACGGCAGGAAGACCGTCGGCACCATCCGCTCGACGTTCGTGGTCGACGGCGAGGGGAAGGTCGTCCGCTCGTGGTACAACGTCCGCGCGGACGGCCACGCGGCCAAGGTGCTCGGCACGCTCCAAAGCTGACCGCTGCAGGCTGACCTGCGGCGGCCTATCGTGGGAGCGTGCCGCCCGTGAAGCCACACTGGGCCCATCTGTTCAGCGAGGTCGTGACGTCCGGCCTGTGCACGGGGTGCTCGGCCTGCGTGGTCGCCTGCCCCTACGACGTGCTCGGCTACGACGACGGCGGCGGCTACAAGCCGTTCCACGTCGAGGCCACAGGGGGGTTGGA